>DATMYS010000511.1:0-10987 GCA_035560835.1 Methanosarcina sp. | reverse complement strand
CAAAAATATATTATAGGACTAATTTTGAGCAATAACTTAAATTCAAGCCTATGAGGACACATGACAGTCAACACCGTCGTTAAATCAAGCGACAAAAAAGCAAAGGATGCAACATACTTCTCAAAAATTATCAGGCAGCATCTTCCGAAACTTACACAGGAGTACAATATCAGCTATCTGGGGATTTTTGGTTCTTATATTAGGGGAGGAACAAAAAAAGGATAGCGACCTCGATATTCTTGTAGAGTTCTCTAAAGAACCTGACCTCTTTGAATTCATTGGGCTCAAACAGGAACTTTCAGGAATTCTCGGCGTAGAAGTGGATCTTGTCATGAAAAGTGCTTTAAAACCGAGGATAGGGAAAAGGATTCTTGAAGAGGTCATGCAGATATGACCTGCTCAATAAAAAACTTAGAATAAGTCCCCCTTTAAATCCCCATAAATTCATTCGTCTTTTCCTGCCGGACACAGAGTATCATCAGTAAACCAGAAACACCTTTCACATCCCAGGCACATATTTACAGGTTCGCTGTTTATCACATGATTGGCAAAATCAGGATCAGCTAACATACCCCTGCCAACAGCAACAAGATCCACATAGTTATTTTCAATTAAAAACCGTACCTGTTCTTCCGTGCGGATTTCATTAACTGCGATAACAGGAATCTTTACTTCTTTTTTAATCTTACAGCCGCTATAGGTCATAGGACTGCAAATGAAACCGTCGGGAACCGGGTTTGTTGGGGGCTGCATGCCAAATGAGATATGCAGTAAATCGATGCCGGCTTTCTCAAAGGTTTTGGCTGCTTCAATGCCGTCCTCGCTTTCCGGTAGATACTCGCCCATGCGCACGCTAACAATGAAATTTTTATGTGTGTTGTTCCGAATATCCGGCAGAACTTGTGTTAAAACTCTTGCCCTGTTTAGAGCGTCGCCGCCATACTGGTCTGTTCGGCGATTGTAAGAAGCATCAAGAAACTTGCATAAGGTAAACCCGTGGGCAAAATGATATTCAACACCATCAAAACCCATTTCACAGGCACGAAGGGCTGCCTGCTTCATATTCATCTGCATCGAATGAATTTCTTCGGCTGACAACTCATTAATATCCATATTGCCGCAATGAAGCTGCATCATTATCATCGCACCATATTCATGGCAGTTGGTCGCAATTTGCTTTAAAGCTGCAATATCACCTGCTGACCACATACCTGTTGAATCTACAGCTCCAAAAACGCTGGTGGCTTGCACAATAATAAGGCCAGAACCGCCTTTTGCACGCTTAGTATAGTGTTCGATGTGCTGCTTGCCATAATAAGATCCATTATCTCCATGAAAGGAAAAAGTAACCATAGGAGACATTACAATTCGGTTTTTAATGTGATTCCCACGAATCACTAGTTCATCTGTTATCACAGTCATTTTATTTCCCCACTAATTTCCAGCTAATTTCCAGTTAATTTCTTTGCTAGTTTCCTCGCTGATTTCTTCTCTAATTTCCCCACTAATTTCTTTCCTAGTTTTCGCTGATTTCTTCTCTAATTTCGTTCCTAGTTTCCTCACTAATTTCTCTTACTAATTTCTCTTATATGTATCGCCGTTAACTTCTTTCTTGTAGGTTTAGTTCTCGTAGATTAATTGTTTTATCCTGAAATAATTTCGCTTTGAAACTTTTTTGCTTTTGTCCATTATCTCACAACCCAAATAATCTTATTCCGATTCTGAATTTTGCCTCAATTGGTAATCGATTCCAGAATGCATCTTGTGGTGACTCCAATTGTTCAAGTTTCAAAGCTCCACGAGGTCTCTTGTTATACCATTCAATGAATTCCTCGAATGACTCGAACTCTCCTCTAAATTTCTAATATGTATCAAACCACTTCTCTAGTTTTCCGTTTGTCTGAGGATGTTTTACCCTTGCAAGTATTGGTTTAATTCCAAGTTCTCCAATTCGCCTTTTAAACTCACTGTCCCATGAACTATCCTTGTTGATCCTATGAGCTCCAAATTCACTTCCATGATCCATGATCAGCTCCCTTAAAGGGCATATGTCCCAGTAATCTCTGACAAGTTCATTGATCACTTTAATGGTGTTTTCCATGTTACAATGAACGTACTCTCCTCCTGCAATTATCATTCTTGATGATTCATCAAGAATGGCGCCAGGCTTGCAGCCCTAATAAAGGGTTTTCATGCCAGTCGATGTGTGCAGCAGACATGTTGTGTTCACGTTCGTATCTACACCATTTTCGTCTCTGTTTCTTTTTTCGGCTTTCCTTGGCAAGGTTCATACTGAGTAAATAGTTATGGATTCTGTTATTAGAAATCTTACAATTATACTTACTCTCTATGAGTATCTCAAGGTAACAGGCTCCAAACTTATAATCGGAATAAGCTTGGTCAACTAACTTCTTCTCATTGAATGATAATTCTTTATGTGGTCTTCCAAGATTATTGCCAACTTGAGGAAGCTGGCAAGTGTCAACGTATTCTTTACAGATCTGCTGAACTCGACGAGCTGAGATCCCCTGGATCTCAGCTATAGTCGAGGTAGATTCTCCTTTCAACCTTTGAGCAATGATCCAACGGATCTTTTTACCGTTAAGTTTCACAATAGATAAAGGATTACAATAAACATAGCTAACGCGAAATAATTTCGGGATAAAACATTCTCGTAGATTAATGCTTTCCTTGAAATTCTTCTATATTGGTTTTTGCCGCAAAAATTCGGATAATGGGAAACTAGCTTACATTTTTGCTGATTTCCCGATTTATATATTCATTAATGCGAATGGAGGAGGTGATGCCAAGAGCAAAACATACTGGAGACAAATTCACTACGAAAAACAGGTCTCTTACGGAGTAATATTAATGTCAGGAACAGAACTTACTGAAAATGAACTGATCGAGGAAAGAATCGACCTATCACGGGCTACATGTCCCAACAGAGAACAGAGGGCAAACGGTATAAATGTCTGGTATGGAAAAGCAAGTGACCTTACAAAAGAAGCCCGTTCAGGCTGCCTGAGGCAAAGAGAAAGGAATTTCCAGCAGTCGAGTGGTTGTGTTCTGAACTTCTATCTTTCAGTAAGGATCGGAACAATCCGTGACGCTGTAGCTATATATCATGCACCTGTTGGCTGCTCGTCTGCAGCACTAGGCTACCGTGAACTCTACAGACACGTGCCTGTTGAACTTGGCCGCCCTGCGAATTACGACCTTCACTGGATAACAACAAATCTCGGAGAAAGAGATGTGGTCTATGGGGCCGGTGAAAAGCTCAGAGAAGCAATAAAGGAAGCTGAGAGACGGTACAATCCTAAGGCAATCTTTGTACTTACATCCTGTACTTCAGGAATAATCGGAGAGGACATAGAAGGTGTTGTCTCGCAGGTCCAGCCCGAAATAAAAGCAACAATAGTTCCAATTCACTGTGAGGGCTCACGCTCAAAGCTTGTTCAGACAGGTTATGATGCCTTCTGGCACGCAGTCCTGAAATACCTTGTCAAAAAGCCAGAAAAGAAGCAGAAAGATCTGGTGAATGTAGCAAGCATGCTCTCTTACACCTGGCAGGACAGGCTGGAAATAAAGCGCCTGCTGGGAAAAGTCGGTCTTAGAGTAAACTTCATACCTGAATTTGCATCTGTGGAGCAGTTTGAACAGCTTTCCGAAGCCGCAGTTACTGCACCCTTATGCCCGACTTACACAGACTATCTGGCTCGTGGGCTTAAGCAGGAATATGGAGTTCCTTATTTCCTCTATCCCTCCCCGATGGGAGTTGCCAATACCGATGAGTGGCTGAGGGAAATCGGGAGACACACTGGAAAAGAAAGGGAAGTAGAAGCCCTGATCAAAGAAGAACACGAAAAATGGCTTCCGAAACTTAAGGCAATTAGACAGGAATTTGAAAATTTTAAAGGCAATGGAGAGAAAGTAGAGGTGCTTGGTGCACTTGGGCAGGGAAGACTTCTGGCACAGGTACCGTACTTTGACGAACTCGGCCTTAAATCATCAGCTGCAATGTGCCAGGACTTTGACAACCTCATCCTCAAGGACCTTGAAAAATTGATTGCCCAGATGGGGGATTTTGACATTCTGGTAAATACCTTCCAGGCTGCGGAACAGACGCATATAACAAACCACAGAAATCCCGATATCGCAATGACCTGCCCGTTCCAGGGAGGCGCATTCAAGCGTGACAAGGGTGTAACAAGGGTGCATGCCTTGAGATCCGATGCACATCCATGGAGTACCCAGAGCGGTTATACTGGAGCGATTGCATTTGGAAACTTCCTTTTACAGTCATTGAAAAGCCATTCATACCAGCGGACAATGAAAGCAAAGACGCAGAGTACATATAAAGACTGGTGGTACAAACAGCCAAATTCGCTGTACTATCTTAAAGCAGAGGAGTAAATAGGTGTAATTATGGGAATAAGTGAACCTTTAGAGACAAATAATGTTATATCAGGTGCTATTGAAGCACCACGTTACTCCTGCGCACTCGCAGGAGCTTATTCAACTGCAGTAGGTATATTTGGAGTTGTTCCCATACTCCATTCCGGAGCAGGGTGTGGAATCGGGCAGCTTTTTGGCCAATTTTATGGCGGAGGCCAGAATGCAGGCGGTCCTTATGGAGGAACAAGCACTCCCTGTTCCTCTTTAGTTGAGGAGCATGTAATTTTCGGCGGCGAGAAAAAACTTGAAAGTCTCATTGAGTCAACTGTAGAACTTATAAACGGAGAGTTATTTGCAGTCATCTCTGGCTGTGTCCCCTCACTCATAGGAGATGATGTGGGGTCGGTTATCAGGAGGTATAAAGAAAAGAATCCTGAAGTTCCGATTATACATGTGAACACCTCAGGGTTTGCAGGGACATCATATGATGGCTACGAGTACTTTTTCGACGCTGTAATCGACCAGCTCCTTGAAAAGACTCCGAAAGAAGAAGGATTGGTAAACGTGTTCGGTATAGTCCCCTCCCAGCATATATTCTGGAAAGGGGAAGCAAGGGAGATAAAAACTCTGCTTGAAAAAATAGGCTTGAAGGCAAATCTGATTATAGGGGAGTTTGACGCACTTGAGAACCTGAAAAAAATTCCAGCCGCTGAATATAACATTGTCCTTTCAAGCTGGATTGGTCATGAAACGGCAAAGAAACTCGAAGAAAAGTTTGATACTCCTTACATCTCCTTCCCAGGGGTACCTGTAGGACCAAAACAAACCTCGGAATTCCTGAGAGTTGTAGGAGAAAGGTTAGGTGTTTCAGTCGATGTCATTGAAGACCTGATTGCCAGAGAGGAAAAGCGAGCTTACCGATTTGCAGAATTTGTTGGCGACATACTCCTGATTACCAGGCCGCACCCTTATTTTGCGGTTGTCGCAGACAGTAATTCGGCTGTAAGCATTACAAAATACCTTGCAAATGAGATGGGTTACCTGCCTGACATTGTTCAGATAACGGATAATCCGCCTGAAGAAGCCCGTGAACTGATAAATGAGGAATTGACAACCGGCCTTGAAACCCCGGCCTGGCCTAAAATAGTATATGAAGTGGACGCATACAGGATTCGGGAAAATTTAAAAGACAGAAGTTTCCTGTTCCTGCTTGCAAGTTCCCTTGAAGCTTATATATCCGGCCCGGAGTTTAATGCCCTACATTTGACGGTCTCATTCCCTTCATATAACCGCGTGATACTTGAACACAATTACGCAGGGTTCAGCGGAGGGCTTACTCTAATGGAAGACGTTATGAGCACATACGCAGGGCCTCTTTGATTATTGCCTCTGTGAGTACTGCCTCTGTGAGCATAATCTCTATGAGTGGATCTAGCCTCCTTTTTCCACTCAATTTTAAATTTGGAAATGTTATCCTCCTTTTCTTTCCTTTATCCTTGACTTTTTTAAAGCTAGGAAAAACAGAAGTTGAAACAATAAGCCAGCGGACGCTTTGAAGACAAAATCCATGGAGTATTGAGTATGAAAATCAGAGAAAGCGGCATGCCAGTCGAAAACCTGTGGAAGCGCTTTTTTGACCTGGAAAAAATCCTGGTGACTATGGGATTTGATCATAGCGTAGCAAATGCAGTTGATTTTGGATGTGGTTACGGAACTTTTACCATACCTGCATCAAAGTTGATAAAAGGGACAATGTACGCTATCGATATTGAAGAAGAAATGATAAAAAGAGTCACCGAAAGAGCAAGCAATGAGAATCTAAAAAACGTAAAAGCAATGCTATGTGACTTCATTCTTGAAGGTTCCGGACTGGAAGATCAGAGTGTGGATTATGTAATGCTTTTTAACATCCTGCATGCAGAAAGACCAGAAAGGCTTCTTAAAGAAGCTTACCGTATCTTAATTCCAGGAGGTAAATTAGGCGTTATACACTGGAACTATGATTCTGAAACTCCACGGGGTCCACCAATGGCTATACGGCCCAGACCCGAAGAGTGCATTAAATGGGCTTCTGACATGGGATTTAAATTCGAAAGCAGGCATGATCTCAAGCCATATCATTACGGGCTTGCCTTCTCAAAGCCAAGAGGGAAATGAAATCACGTTATTTTATGTGATAAATATGAAACTATTGATGTTTGATACTGATGACTTCTGGTATAAGACGTTCAGCAAGACCGTAGACTCTGCTGAGACACACGACGTTGAAAAATCTACAATTGATTCCCTGGTCATTTTTATTAACGTTGAGAAAGAAGATGAGGATCAGAACGACAGGGTTGTTAAAAAGGCTGTAAATAATATCATCTGGCTGGCTAAAAAAACAGGTAGAAATAAAGTAGTCCTGCATTCTTTCGGACACCTATCTGAAAGTAAGTCCAGTATAGAATTTGCTGAAGATGCAATTAAAACAATCAGGGAAAAACTAACCTCAAAGGGGCTTGAAACTTCGATGACGCCTTTTGGATATTTATTCGAATTTAAAATCCACGTGAAGGGGGAATCACTGGCGAAAGTGTGGAAATCTATATGATTCTAAAATAAATATGATTCTAAAATGGATAGAAAATATTAATGGATAGAAAATCTTATGAGTCTTGCAATAATATTTCGAGCTTCTGAATTCTATCAAGCTGCTTGAACAGATAACGATTATACTCCATGTCTGAGTCTATCTTTACCTTGACATCTTCCCTTGAAGGGTGCATGATCCAATTTCTGAATTTATCAAGGCCTCCGAATTGCTCAACATCTCTTATTGACAAACCATGGTTTTGCTTAAAAGCATCATAATTTTTCAGGGCTACAAGGTAATCATAGAAGGTACACTCTTCAAAAACAGAGAGTTCATACACCTTTTTTTGTAATCTGCATTTAGGTTTTGCAATTTCTATAAATTTGGCTTCAGACATTCTTTCCTTGAAAAACATTTTCATCTGGTTTTCCAGCCTGTAAAGTAGTAAATAGAAGAACATCCTCACAGAACCTTTCCTTAAGTCTGCAACAGTAACTATCCCTACAATCTCAGCATGGATTACAAAGAAAAAGGAGTTTTTATCCAGCATTTTGATTAAAGACATTATATCCAGGTTTTTTGAAACCATCTTATTCGGTAATATATAGTGTTCTCTGGAACTCTTACTATCAAAGTATTTAATGATGGACCCGTCTTCGTTTTTAATAGGAAAGATGGTTATTTCCTTATGAAATTTTGAATCTTGAGGATGGAAATAAAACTCTTCTTTTGGGGTCATTATTTGTTCTACAGTCAAGTTTTTATGGATTTGTTCAAAAATTTCTTCATTCACTTGAGCCACCCAGTATTATTGATATCAGTCGTGAATTTGAAACATACCATTGGACTCCTTGGATCAGTCAAACCAGAGAGTGTAAAATAAGAAGCGGTGATATTATTTATTCGGACTCTGGTAAAGATATTATCTGGTAGCCATTTTTAGTTTCAGTCAATTTTAATCGAAAGTATTGAAATCGGATTTTTATCCTTGTCTCTCAATATGGCTACCGTCACAGAAAGGTTTGTTATTCGATTTTCCGCACCTGCAGAGAGTGACACGATTCCTGATTTCGTACATTCTACCATCTGCGGATTCGATAGGTATGCCACCGCGTATCCAGAGCGGGCCGTGTTCGTTGCGGGGAGGATATTCAACAACAACTATGGACTTCTCGAATTCAGGCTCAATCCCTTTCCCGGTGGCATTGTCCAGAATTACCAGCCTTCCGGAAGGACAGTTGCAAGTTTCTTCAATAGCTGTGTCCCTTGCATCAGGATTATTGGACTGTCGGACAAGATTCCATGCTCCCCCTGCCCGTACGCAGAATCCGGCGTGGACACAGAAATGCTTATTGTCGGTTAGAGTCAGGACAGGGCCAGAAATAACATCTGCGCTTTCAATATAGGGTTCGTAGTCTCCGGTCTCGGTTCCGTCAAAGTGAATCTTCGTGTGTGTCCCGTCACAGAAAGGTTTGTTCTCCGAATGACCACAACGACATAGAGCATATCTTTCCTTCAAAAGATATCTTTTAACTTCCCTCCAGTTTCTGCAATAGCCTTCTTCGTCATCGCAAATCTCCGAGACAATTAGTGGAACTCCGCCGGTCACGATATATGGACCATTCCTGCTCACAGTGATCTTCATGGAGTTTTCCGAAGTTCCTGGTTTTTTTTCAATTTCGTTCTTCATGGTAATATTACACTCCTCCTTTAAATTAAGAAAATTTCCTGTGTTTATGATTTTCAATAACTAATGAACATAGCCTGTATGTGAAAATGCATTATGAGGTTTGCCATCCGTTTCCTAAGGGCTTCCTGCACAGAAATTATATTTGCGCTGATGCCTTTCATTCTAGTCTTTTCATGCTCCATTCCATATTCTACAGACTTTTGAGCGTAAAAAGCATGGGGTATGAAAAAAGCCAAGCCACCCTGATATTATTGAATAATATCGGTCAATTAATCAGTGATTATCAAAAATAAAACCAGAGACAAAAAAATGAAAATAAGGCTCTAAAAGTCTCTTTTGCTTCGTTTTTATCTCAGTTCTCTGGGCTGTTTGTTTTCAGGCAGTTCTGGCAGGGGCATAGTATTGATCAGGATAGGGCTTTTGACCTCTTTTGCTCTTTCGACCACAAGCTCTTTTCCTTTTTGAGTAAGGGCAAAAAGCGGAACTGCAGTGCCTACCTGAGCAAGAGGTTTTGCAAGATCTCTTATTGGTTTTGAAGAACAGCTCGTTGTAATATCAACATTTTCCAGAAGAGTCTGAGCTTCTTCCCTACTGATACCTGTCACGTGCACACCAATTACTATCAGGTCAAGTCCGAGTTCAGCTTCAAGTTTTCTTAATTCTTTTGCGGTACTGGCAAAGGCCACCGTTACTGCGATTTTTTTGCAGCCTAGTTCAGCTGCAGTCTTCACTCCTGCAACAGGGTCCAGTTTTGCGGTTGCAGGGTCAAGCACAATTCCGCCTCTTTCCGTAATCCCGTTAATAATGCCTTCGATAGGTTCAGTTTCGACCAGGCCTGACATCCTGCCGCCCATGCCCTGAACAAGGGTAGGATTATTAGAAATTACAGTGCCTGCGCCGTCACAGGCAGTCACCGTTGTATCAAGTAACCCCCGACGAAGCCCGGTCATCATAACTTCGGTAGCTCCAAACCCTACAAAATCCTCCATTTCCAGTCGGCGTTTATCGGTAAATATCCCGAAATCGCTGATTCTGAATTCCATGTTTTTCTTAACCTCTTCCGGAGTTATCTTCTGGATTCCGCGCACCTTGGCAAATATAGGACACCACTGTACTTCAGGCTCTCCTACTTCGATAACCTTACCATCCTTTACTACTACTCTTGTTTTTCCCATTAATTCCATTATGTGTGGCATTTTACACCTTCTCAAACTTAGAAAATATAGGATTTTAAGAAACTAAGACTCAGGAAAAATTTCAGCTAAAATTGGAGTAATTTATAAAAAATTATTAATTGGTTTAAAAAACAAAAATTATTTTGGCCCTTTCGAGTGAAATTCACTTTTAAAACCTATAAATTATTCCGCTTGCGGGAGCATAGCGAAAAGGGCTCCGTCCTCCCGAGACGGGACTCGGGCGGGTCACCACCCTCGTTCCTGAAGGGCTTCCTGTGCTGGTATCATGTCTGCACTGATGCCTTTCATGCCTGCACCCACGCCTTTTGAGATTTCTGCGAGTTTTGCAGGGTTGTCAAAGTTGTTTACAGCTTCGACGACGGCTTTTGCCATTTTCTCAGGGTTTTCGGCTTTGAAAATTCCTGAACCCACAAAGACCCCATCTGCCCCAAGGCGCATCATGAGAGCAGCATCCGCAGGGGTTGCAACTCCACCGGCCGCAAAGTTTACCACAGGCAGGCGCTGCATTCTTGAGGTTTCGACCACAAGTTCGATAGGAGCTTCAATTTCTCTTGAAACCATAATCAGCTCTTCTTTAGTCTTGCCTGCAAGGGCACGGATTTCTCCCTGAATTTGCTTCATGTGCTTGACTGCCTGGCTGATATCTCCGGTTCCGGCTTCTCCTTTCGTTCTGATCATGGCTGCGCCTTCGTTAATTCTCCTGAGGGCTTCTCCGAGGTTTCTGGCTCCGCAGACAAAAGGCACGGTAAACTGCGTTTTGTCTATATGGAAGAAGGGGTCAGCAGGGGTCAGGACTTCTGATTCGTCTACCATGTCAACGCCCAGGGCTTCTAGTATTTCGGCTTCGACGAAGTGCCCGATCCTGGCTTTCGCCATTACAGGAATTGTAACCGTATCAATAATCTGCTGGACAATCTCAGGGTCGGCCATCCGGGCAACGCCACCCGCTTTCCTTATATCTGCAGGGACAGCCTGGAGGGCCATAACGGCAACTGCTCCGGCTTCTTCTGCGATCCTGGCTTGCTCAGGAGTTGTAACGTCCATGATCACACCCCCTTTCTGCATTCTTGCAAAGCCCCGCTTGATAAGTTCGGTCCCGTGTCTTAATTTTTCAAAATCCATGAATGT
>DATMYS010000510.1:0-8054 GCA_035560835.1 Methanosarcina sp. | reverse complement strand
AAATAATATTTTTGATGTATCTCTTCCCAACACAAATATATTTTCATATAAGCACACTTTCCCGCCATCAACAGTTTCAGCATTCTCTGTGTCGCTTCGTCATTCTTTGTGTCTTTGTCTTCTTGTCTCTTTATCTCCTGTCTACAAGCCTTTTAGGCCTGCCTTTCATCCTATTCAGTTCGAGCCCTATAGGGCCTGTGAAGTTGAATACTATTTTGAAAGTGCCTTCGGAATAAGCCCTGGAGAGTGGAGGCTTAAATCTGAGAAAAGTACGGACAAAGTTTTCTTCTATAAAATCCCTGTCGCACATTTCAAGATTTTCACATTCCATACTGACTCTGAGTACGGTTTCTCCCTCATCCTCTGCGCCATAAAGAAAAGCCTCATATTCTCCAGTCAGGTAGTCCATGTTTTCGCGCTGAAAAACGCCCCTTTCCACATCTACGCGGTTAAAGGGAACTCCTTCTACCCACACTGTTTCGGCCTCCCGCTGAGGAGTAAGAATTTTCATATGCGTCCTTCCGCATGGGCATTGCTTGCGCGTAAGCACCACAGTTGTATCTTCGGTATCATAATTTAAAAGAAGGTTTCCTGCTTTTGCCCCAACAGGCAGCAGTGTACTCAGGATAGCTCTTCCGCATTCTCCATCAGGTACATAATTCTCGAGATGGGGATCATAAATATCAACGTGGACAAGATCTTCAGGCACATGCAACCCTGATACCTCATCACACTCCCCGCACATCGTGCCTTCCGTGCTCCCATAGGTGTTATATACAGGACAGCCCCAGATTTCGGAAAGGTAGTTCCTCGACTCGTCAGCAAAGGCTTCTCCTCCCACGACCAGTTTATCTACACCTGACTCTCGAGGGTCAGAGCTTTCTGCCCGTAACCTTCTGGCGAGGCTTAGCAGCTTGAATACGCTGCCTACTATGCCTGTAGGCCTGTAAGCTTCGATCACACGCAGGGGAAATGTGCATTTGCCCTCAGGAATAATGCTCATACCAAGCTGCCTGGCCGCAAGAGTCATGGTATTTGCCCCTACGTTCATCCCGTAAGAAGCACAGACAACAATCCTGTCTCCGGGGCCGAAGCTCTGTGACCTGAAAATTCGGGCGTATTTTTCCGAATACCGCTCCCAGTCTTCCCATGTAAGGAAAAAGCTCTTCGGATTTCCGCTGGTTCCGCTGGTCTCATGGACTGTGAAAACATCCTCCCAGCCCACACTCCTGAACATGAAGTCGTTAGTTTCCGGAGGCTGGTTTTCGCGGATAGTGTTTCCCGAGATAATGGGAAGGTCCAGAAGATCCTCATGGGTTTTAATTTCAGCCGGATCCACGCCCTGCTTTTCAAACCATTTTCTGTAAAAAGGAGAATTTTCTGCCGCATATTTTACCGTGTACCGTACCCGCTCCTCTATGAGAGCATCCAGTTCTCCCCTGTTCATAGTTTCGATTTCAGGGTTGAAATAAGGTTTTGAGTTGTTCATAGAAAGCGCCCCCAAATGGAATATAAGATATAGAAAGCCTGTTTATTTATTTGGCTTCAAAGATGAAACGTTTTCCGGCGGATTAACAGTTTGTAATATACTTTTTTCGAGATAGAATCATCTAAATTTTCTCAAAATAGCCAGATAAGGCGCACATATCTGTTTTTCTAGGTTTGTCAATAGCTTAAATTTCACAATATCAACCTTATAAGTCCCGAGTCTGATGTTGATTCCTGCGGGCTATATATTGCTGGCAATGGAACTCAGTTCCACTTATCCTGATCATCGATGCCTTCAAGGTCATTATATTAAATAGAACAAGCCCTCGTGATGAGAAAATTATTTATAATATTTCGCATATGTGTAATTTGATGGTTAATAGAGTTAAGCGCAGGGTATCATGCCTTCCAAAAGCCACATATTATAAACCCAGGGAGGTTCCGATCTGCAATCTCGAAATTGTCAACTTATCTATAGAAGAACTTGAAGCTATCCGCCTTTGCGACCTCCTTAATGTTGAGCAGAACGAGGCCGCAGATATGATGGGGATCTCCAGAAAAACTTTCTGGAATGGTCTGCAAAAGGCCCGACAGAAGGTGACTGATGCCCTTGTCAATGGCAAAGCAATAGAGATCTCCGGAGGAGAGTATGTAAATAGCGGAGAGTGCAAAGTCGAATTTCTCTGTAGTGGGTGTGAGTATAAGTGGGGACTAAAGTGCAATACTGAGCGCCCAGTTAGCTGTCCGAAATGTGGCTCCGAAATTTTTTATCGAGTAGGCGGCGATGGAAGAGGAAAGAGGTTCATTGAGAACGATTACTGCTGCCCCAAAAGCAGAGAGAAGACATCAGTGGTAAATCTTAAAGCAGGAAGTGTGAAAAGTGACAAAAATTGCCATACCATCGATGAGTGACAGTGGACTGGAATCTGACGTTTGTTACCATTATGGCTCATGCGAATATTTTACTATCGTGGATGTATGCAACAAAAATATTGAGAGTATTAAGGCAATAAGCAACCTCTCTCCTGAAAGCGAGAATAATTGCGCTGCCCCGTCAATAATCTTGAAATCACATAATGTCGATGCTGTGCTCGTCGCAGGTATCGGCGGAAGGCCATTAATATCACTGGCTGACAAGAGTATCAAAGTATTTGCAGGAATAACGGGTAAAGTTTCCAATGCAGTTGAGGACTATAATAATGGATTGCTGCAAGAATTATCAATGAATGGCACCTGTAATTGCTCTCATCACTAAACGACTTAATTAACAATGCTTGGATCGGAGACATCTAAAAGAGGTGAAACTGTAAGCCGACTAAAAATCAATTACTTAATAGACCTTATTCTGACAACTCTATTTTTTGTTGTTGCAAGTACAGGTTTATTTATGTATTTTTTAATACCTTCAGGAATTCCAAGGGGACGGTATGTAGTATATATGGGATTAACGAAAGCTACCTGGATTTGGGTACACAGCAGAGCAGGAATCTTGATAGTTATTCTTATAGTTGTCCATTTTATCCTACATAGTCAATGGATCATATGTACTACAAAGAGCTTTTTCAGAAAAGGAAAGAAGAACGCTATTTGTGAAGGAAATAAAGTGACTGATAAGGTCCGATAAGAAAAATTTTCAAAAATAATCTAAAAATCGGAGTTGAGATAGTGGATATTAAGGAGATAAACAAGTATGGACAAGAGCTTGTAGAGTGCCTTAAACTCAAGACTTCTCCTGTTGCAGTAAAACTGATCCCAAAAGGAGATGCAGTTCCTGAGGGAATGAAGAAAGTTGATGAGACTATGAGGCACTGCCAGCTGGTTGATAGAGTGAGAAGAACAGGCGAGGAGTTCTATACCCTGGGAGAGGACCAAATGTGTAAAGGTGGAGCTGGCGCAATGGGCCTTAGCGAAATGCCTCCAAAAGTCGCAAGTGGAGAATTTTATTTTAATAAACTCAAACAGTTCAGCACCCAGGGTGCTGCAAGGCGTACCCTTGAAAGGGTTCCCAAGCTTCCTCCTAACTCAACAGAGGCTATCCTGTATTCTCCCCTGGAAAAAGCCACGTTTACTCCGGATGTTGTTGTAGTTATCGGTAATCCTAAACAAATAATGTTACTTACACAGGCTGCAATGTACAAAACCGGAGGCAGGGTCAAAGCGAGTTTTGCAGGAAAGCAGAGCCTGTGCTCCGACGGGGTTGTGAATGTATACAAAGAAGGCAAAATCGGAGTCACAGTCGGTTGTAGCGGCAGCAGGACATACACCAAGATCGAAGATGAAGAAATGATTATGGGAATCCCTATCGAACTTCTGGCTGATGTAGCTGCTGGTCTCAAGGAAATTTGCCCTAAGTAAGATCCAGATAATATATCCGTCAGCTTTGTAGAGTTCCTCTGAAGTAACAAACTCTACAATCTGAGACGAATAACCTGATAAATCTCGTTTGTTTCATCATCTTGAAGCGGACTTAGATAGGTTTTCTACAAAGCCTATCTACCCCTCAAGAAACATCCACGTCTACATATGTCAGTTTAAAAATATTTTTAGGACATATTTACTTTAGTTCCTCCTAATTCGAGATAATAACCCAAAAATGTTGCATTTGACAAGACTGATTTTTCCTTAGGTCAACTTATCTCACTTTATATCTTCAAACGTTCAGCTTATCCAGAGTATCAAGTACAGCCACCGATGCGTAAGCTACAGCAGGCCCACCAGCCATCAAGATGGCAGTACTGACAGCCTCCATGACCTCCTCACGGGTCGCTCCAAGTCTAACAGCTTCGGAAACATGTTTCGAGATACAATGTTCACAGCGTAGGGCTACTGATATCCCTATCATCATGAGTTCTTTTGTTCTTGCACTTAAAGCCCCGTCTTTGACAACTTCGGAATGAAACTCAAAAAATGAATTCATTACTCTGGGAAGCTGTGCAGTCATAACTTCTAACCTTTTATCCATATCGGTTCTTTCTGTCAACCTTTCACTTCCTTACTTCTTAATATATTCAGTTTTAAGACTGGCGTTAGAAACTAATACTCTAAGGTGACCTCAGAGTCTGCTGAATCGTCTAAAAGTACCGGACTTTAGTTTTTCCTTTCTGCCCTATAGCAGAGTTTAGAATTATATCATTTTCAATAATTCTATTTCTTCATTTATTTAGAGATTAAATACATAAAATTAATGATGTTTATTTTAGAGATTGTATATTTAAGAGCAGATCAGGCTTAAAGAGCATAAATCAGTCAATGGAATGCAGATCGGGAGAGTTTAATTTTCTCATAAGAAGGGTTTCGAAGGTAAAAATGAGGAAACGAGGAGAACTGAAAGAAATGAAGATAACTGATAAAAAAGCCGGAAGTCAAAAATTTCAAAAATAAGTGTAACTATTCAGGGTATAGTTAACGGCGCTCCCCTGAGCGCCGCTATAATACCCTCTAAAACGGGCAACCGATTCTTCCTGATTGTAGAAATATATGCTCTAATTCTGCAGAAAGCTTCCGCTCCCTGTGTGGTTCTGAAAGTTCCTGAGATTTTCTGCTGTAATTTCATCATCCTGATGTCTCTTTCTGCCTGGTTATTCTCAAACGGAACTTTCAAATCTGTCAGAAATCTCAGGATCTTTTCTTTGTGTTCTATAAACCTATCCAGCAGATTCCTTGCTTTGGTTTTTGGATTCTTACCACGTTTTCCCTGTTTTTCTGGGTTTAGAGAACGTGGATTTTCTTCAATTCCTTTCGAGACTACAGCATAGAACCTTTTTTCTAATGCCTTAACCTGTTCAAAATCCAAATCTTTGACTTGCTCTTTGCATTCGTCAGTATACTTTTTCATTTCAGCAAGCAACTCATTCATTTCTTTAGCCCATTGCTGTTTATAGTTCTCTTCAATTCCAGTAAGTTCTCTCTGAAGATGAGCATTGCAAAGAGCATGATCACAACCATAAATGTTGTAAGGCTTCCATCCATCATGAACTGCTGTCCCTTTAAACTCTGGAAGAATTCCCATAGCATTTATTGCTTCGGACCCTCTTTTTGAATGAGCAAAATAGCAGGTATACTTGTCATTAGAAGCTACATGAAGCCAGTGTCTTTTTCCTTCAATCTTCATCCCAGTTTCATCACAATGGATAACAGGAGAAGCTATTAACTTCTCTCTAATTACGTTTTCAAATTTCTATAAATTCTGGAAACATTCTTTTTCTGCTCTAATTATGGTAGCAGGACAGATTTTTATCCCCATAATATCATCGAAAAACTCAGAAATCCTTTCATAGGGGATAAAGTGGTGATTTTTACAGTAAACAGCTGAAGCTAAAATATTAGGACCATACTGGACTGGATATTTCACTAATTCGGGAAAAACAGCTTTATTTAATCTTCCACAATGAGGACAGGTCTTTATCTGACTTCGATGTTCCGTAACAGTAAGATTCACAGGTGGAATGTCAAAGACCTGTCTTCTCTCATAAGCTTTAATTTCAACATTCTCAAGAGTATGTCCACATTCTTTGCATCAGTTCAAAGAATGTTCTATTACCTACTCAGGATGATTAACCATTTCAAGAGTTGTCCCTTGATGACCATCTTGACCACCAGGTTTCTTGCCACTCTTTTTACGGAGACTCTTGGGATTGGGTTTCTCCTTGACAAAGTCAGTAGAAGGAGGTTTACTGCTGTTTCTGCTGTTTTGAGTTAAGCGAGATTCTAAAACCCTTACACGTTCTTCGAGTTCAGCAATACGAATAGCTTGTTCTTCTATGATACTCTCTAGTCTTTGGATTACAGAAATTACAGCTTCAGGACCAGCGTCATAGATACTAAGAATCTCTTCACGTGTAAGCATAATAACGAAACAAAATAGGATTCAATTTATATGCAATTTTTCCTCGAAACGAGGAAAAATTGTAGCCTTTAAAAGGCTACCTGAATAGTTACTATTTTTGATTTTATTTCTTCTTGGCTGCCAATGATCTCTACTATCGCTGAGAATCTCATGTTTCCCTGTATGAAACTTATCTCCGCCAGCTTCTCTCCATTTTCTCATACAGACCCAGTAAATTATTTCTTGTGATCTTGAAATATGGGTGGTCAGGTCCGTATTCTTTTTCGATTATGTCAAGGGCTTTTTCGTAGAGGTCGATTGCGGTTTCGTATTCGCCCATGCTTTCATGAAGACCTGCGAGGTTATTCAGGGTTGTGCCAACATCGGGATGGGTCGGGCCGAGAGTTGTTTCATATATCTTGAGGGCGCGGGTGTAGAGAGGGAGGGCTTTTTTGTGCTGGCCGAGGATCCTGTAGAGTTCGCCCAGGTTGTTTAAAGTTTTGGCAACGTCAGGGTCTTCAGGGCCGAGAATACGTTCCCGGATTTCCAGGGCTCTTGTGTAGAGTTCAAGTGCTTTTTCATGGCGACCTTTCTGGACATACACGCCTGCAAGGTTGTTCAGGGTTGTCGCAAAGCCCGTATGTTCGGTTTTTCCGAATTTTTCCATAATTTCCAGGGACCGGCTATAGAGGATCATGGCTTTCTCATACCTTGTTGTCTGGAAATAGAGCAGGGCAAGATTGTTCAGGGTCTGGGCCACCTGCGGGTGTTCAGGGCCGTACACCTTTTCTTGAAGCTTTAATGCCTGTCCGTACCTGTCCTCAGCGTCATCAAGTTTGCCCATTTCCGAGAGCAGGACACCCAGATTGTTCAAGGTTCCGGCTCTGTATCCCATAACCACGAGGTTGTCTGGTTCCTGTTCCTGAAGCTTTTCGAGAAGTTCAAGAGCTCTCCTGAAGTACTCTTCAGCCATCCCAGGTTTTTCCAGCCCTTTATGAAAAAAGGCCATTCGGTTCAGGGTTCTGACAGCGCCGAGATTTTTCGGGCTCAGAAATTTCTCCTGGATCTCCAGCGCCCGGGTATAGGAGGAGAGTGCTTCTTCGCGCCGGTCCATAAGAGTATAAAGAATGCCAAGCTCACTGAATGTATCCCCTATTTCAGGACTGGGCTGGTTTGGAAGATTTTCGCGGATTCTTAAGGCCCTCGAAAAAAGCCTGAGGGCTTCTTCGTAATTTCCCATATAGCGGTAGATTCCTGCAAGCCCATTCAGCACAGATGCAGTTTCCTGACTTTCAGGCCCTGACTTGTTTTCCACAATCCCAAGCAGTTCTTCATAAAGGGGGAAGAGAACTTTCCAGGATACGGATCTATAAAAGGGCTCGGCTTTGACTGTAAACCAGCTTACCAGCTCCTCCGGCTCAAAAGTCTCCTTTGCATGCATAAAGGCTTCCTTTAAAGCAATCTCATCTTCAGGGGTGATAAGCTCCGGGTCAAGATCTTTCAACCGTTGCTCATACCTTTCAAGCAAAGCTCTGTGATTTTTTGTTTTTATTTCTACTTCTTTTCCCACTCCCTTTTCCATTTCTTTCTCTGAATTTTGGTCTTTAGCTTCGATAGAGATACTTTCGTCAGAAATCTCTTCTTTTCCTGAGTCTTTCTTGAAATCAGTCATAGTTCACCCCTCCTGAATGAAAAGCAGTATAATAAACATCTTTATCTGAAAAATATAAATATCTTTATC
>DATMYS010000509.1:0-3808 GCA_035560835.1 Methanosarcina sp. | reverse complement strand
AAATTTATACTATTTGGGATTATTTTTGTTGCCGCATCTTTTTGAGACATAAGAAAGCAGGATCTGAAGGAACTAATGTGTGAATTGAGAAAACTCAAATTACAGCACATAGTTGCTTTTACCTTCCGCACAAAAGTCCAATAAATCCATGTTAAATTAAAAATCGAGAGCAGAAAAAATTATGAAATATGAAACTTTATTGCGGAAAGTGGATTATATTTTGATAAATTTGTAGGAAGAAGCGTAAAACCCCGAAGTCTTTAGCTTCGCGGGATATAAGCGTCAACTTCCAAACCGTTGGACGTTATTGATTTTGAATAAATATGTACATTTTGAAAGTATTATATATTATGCTATATTGTCACCACAACCAAAATACGAAAACCAAGCTGAGGAGTTAGAGAACAGGATATAGCCTGTAACCTAAACATATCAATCCCGAATATTTTGATTATGAAAGCCTGGTATATGCGCATTATGATGCGTCTTCTGATGCCGAAATTCGGATTGTTGTCCAGATAGATGGCCAAAACGAGTGGTGGATTTACGGCTGGCAATATAATGACTATAGTGATAGAATCTCCATCCAGCTTTCAGGTCCGCAGGAAGATTGGGTCCAGGCGGAAGGAATATTTATTACAGGAGATGGAATTTACAGAGAATAATTCTAGAGAATAGCTACTGAGAGTAATGCTCTCCTTTTCTGCTTTTGGAAATCTGTTTCCTACTAGAAAGTTCTTCTTAGGTTCTCCGTTCTTATGTTTATCAAACTTCTTCTAGGTTCTCCTGTCTTAAGTTTATTATAGCTCTCACACCTATCTTATTCTTGGATGTTCGAAGAAATCAAGGTTAAAAAAGCTCTGAACCAGATAAATAAATCCAGCCGGATTACTCTACCATTTCAATGGGATCTGAATATTTACAGGGGCTGCGAACACGGCTGCAATTACTGTTATGCAATGTATTCTCACAGCTATCTGGAAGAAGAGGAGAAATCTACCTTTTTAGAGGGAGATTTCGAGAAAAAACTTTGTCTTTCTTCTGAGAAAAGGGATTGTGCCTTTTTTAAAAAGATTTACATAAAAACCAATATCATAGAAGCTCTTGAAAAACAGCTTGCAGCACGAAGCTGGAAAAAGGAAGTAATTAATATAGGCGGGGTATGCGATAGTTATCAGCCTGTAGAGGCTAAGTACGAGCTGATGCGTAAGGTTTTGGCGCTGATGATTAAATATCGAAATCCGGTCACTATATCTACAAAATCGGACCTTATCCTCAGGGACTATGACCTTCTTTCAGAACTTGCTGAACTAACATCTGTAAATATCGCAGTTACGGTTACAACGATGGATGAGAATTTAAGCGCTCTGCTTGAACCTCTGGCTTCATCTCCTGAAAAGCGGTTTTCAGTCCTGCGTGCTTTTAAAAACACAGCCGCTATTACCGGAATCCATATGATGCCGATTCTTCCTTTTCTTACCGACAACCCTCAGAATTTAAAGCAAATTATGTCTTTTGCAGCCGAATGTGATGTTGACTATGCCCTGCATGGCGCCCTTTATCTCAGAGGCGAAACCAGAAAGCATTTCTTTGATTTCCTTGAACTTAACTTTCCCGAACTTATGGATCCGTACCGCAAATTGTATGCAAAAGGAGGAGCTGACAGAGCCTATAAGGCTGAACTTTATGGAATGCTCAGCTCTCTTATGGAAAAACATCATTTGTCCGGGGACTACACGAAACCCATGCAGGCAAAACTTTACCATTCGAAACAGCTCAAGTTAACGGATTTTTCAGGAAACAATTTTTGATTTTTGCTGAAGTGCTGCCATGTTAATCATACCTTCCTATGTTTACCTTGTTTCCAGTCCCCTCTAACTCTTTTGAAGAGTTCGATGACACATATCCTGTACCAATACAGGGAGAATTTGATTTCAGATGATAATCATGCTTACTATTGTTTACAAAGAGGGGATCTACATAGATATCAGTGGTTGAGTTTGCATTTTCATAATTTCCACCCTCATTATTGTACAGACAGTTGTTTTCCAGCACAAAGGAATGTGTTTCAGGAAGATAATTAATCACTGCGTATCCTGTCCCGTCAGGGTCTTTTTTACGCTTCTGGGTATCGATGATTATGTTATTACGGACAACCGTTGTGTAACCTGTACCCTGAGGTGAAAGATCAACTGAGTTGTCTGTGTTTTCGGAAGAAGGAGGATACATCTGAATAATGGCTCCATGATATACTCCGTCAAATACATTCCTCTCAATCAGGGTGTCGTAGAACCCGCTGGTTACAATACCTCCTACCCAGTCAATACTGGGGTTAGTACCTGTGTCGTAGAGGGTATTCTCATAAATGTGGACATCCTGTGCATCTTTCTTGGGATAAGCCTCTCCATAGCCTATCAACCAGATTCCAGGGCCATAAGTATGATGGATAGTATTATTATATACCTCCACATCGTTGACGACACCTGTTGTTTTCTCAATCAGAACTCCAGAGCCGCCTGCGCTCCAGTGGTAAAAGGAATCTATTACGTTATCATGGAATTTTACATGGTTTGAGTTCCAGACTCTAAGGCCACTGTTGGTTCTGCAGGTAATTCTATTGTTCCAGGCCTCTACATTCAGGCAATCGATGGCAAAAAGACCGTCGTGTCCTAACTTATACACTTTATTATTATGAAACTTAATATTGGAACCTCTTTCTACTCTTAACCCGTCTCCATGCCCGTCGTGCATATACATATCATGAACGTCTACGTTTTTTGAGTCAAGGAAATTGATCATATTGTAGTATCCTTGCCCTTTCTTTTTATCTTGATTTTTGTCATGATTTCCGTTAATTTCAAATCCCTTTATAGTAACTCTATTGACTCCGGCACTGTCCATCTGTGTTATCAAGGGTTTATTACGTGGCCAGTCTGCATTATCTTCGAGCTTTATTACAGCATTATGATCTCCTTCTAAGATCGTATTATTTCCAATTAAAATGCTGTCAGAGATGACGTATGTATTTGGGCCTTTCAAATAAACGGCTGAATACTGTGGATTTTCTGCAACATATTTAAGGGCTTGATTTATCTCTACCTGATCATCAATCCCATCACAGGTAAAGTTTCCACTTCCATCGCCAGCTACATACACAACATTGTTTGAAGGCATAGGGAAAATGTTGGACTTGATAGTAGAGAAAATGAATATTCCCAATGCAACCAAGAAAATAAGAATTACAATGGAAAGTCCTATTTTTTTCCAGTTTTGCCTTAAGTACGTCAGATATTTTTCGTTCATTTTATTCCTTACTCTTAAATATAAACTTCAGTCTTGAAAAATTCTTGAAAGCGAATTCTTGACCGGATTTGAAATATAGACTTGAAAACAGTTATAATTAATGAACCTACTTTTCATCTCCTGCGCAACTGCAGGAAATATTACCTTTCAGTATTTCTTTTCAGCCCCCCAAATTTCATCATGGGTCTAGCAGTCGTCGCGCCTGCGGCTTCTCACATGACCAGGGCAAAGATATACGAAAGTTCCTTGACTGTACACTGCTTTGAGGACACCTTTAAAGTGCTTCAGAACGCAGGGCTTTGACCTGACCTTAATGGAGAGAGCAAAGCAAATGAACTAATATGTCTTTTTGTCAATCATCCTTTTTTCGGCGTAAAGCTGATCAATTTCGTCCAGTTTTTGGGTAAACTCCGGGAAAAATTCTTCAAGCATTCTCATTTCAATGGCTCTTTTTTATCTATGTGGCTTTATTTCAAGCTGTTAAGACAATATTATACTATGATAT
>DATMYS010000508.1:0-7457 GCA_035560835.1 Methanosarcina sp. | reverse complement strand
GACAAATATTGTGGAAATTGACGCAATTTGTCACGATTCCTCACTTAACCGAAGACGCATGAAGGCATTTCTAGCATTGGAAAATTAATCATGAAAACATCAACCGCATAAGGTTGGACGACCATTTATTTCAAAAGCCGTAAAAACACTTTTTCTGGCTTTTTCCTACAATGATCCAAAAATCAAAATACATATTTTACACAATTTCCTTATTGGAAACCCGTAAAAGTAGTTGCAGTTCAGAAAAATCATCAATTACTGAATTTTCGATATCAACCGAAGATATGTAAAAGAATATAAACTGAAAAGATGGCTTTAAGAGAATAAACGAAAAATACATACCCTGCTTTAAGAGAATACAGGTGATATAAAACACATAACCTGAAGATATCTCAGGGGTCAACTTAATTAGTTAGAAAAATATAGTATAATAAAGCAGCAGAGCATCCTGTAAACCTCGAACATCAGTAGTGTAGCGGTCATCACCGGGCGTTGCCAACGCTCGAACCCGGGTTCGAATCCCGGCTGATGTATGTATTGCCCGAATTGCGTTTAGGGATCACAGAAAATCTCCGATTTTCTGGGAGTTGCGATGTAATCGCAACAGCACGCTGTCCTTTTCGCTCACTTTGTTCGCTCAAAAGGGCTGAATCAGGGGTAAGAAAGGCTACATTTTCAACTCGCTTACGGCTACCCAAATTTTTTACTGGTCAAACAGAGAACGTGATTACAACCCTTTTGAGAAAAAGCTTGATCGCAACCCTTTTCAAAAAAGGCTTGACCGAAAACCTCAGCAACATTTGAGTTTGAGAACCTTATCCCCAAACCCTATCCGGCGTGATCAACCGGCGCAACGGTTGTTTCAAAAAAGAAAGATAAGCAGCTTTGAGGGCTGCTTCATATAAAATTTGTTTCTAGATTCAGTACTTTTTTACTTTCTTCTCAGAATCTGATACACAGCACCAATGACTCCGACGGCTACTACAGACTCAAAACCCGGGATAGAACTCTTGTCAGAAGGTTTTTCTGCATCAGCTGCAGGGCTCGATTTTGAATTTTCTGTGGTAGGAGAGCTGGTGTCCGCTGAACTAGAAGATTTCAGTTCTTTGCTCTCACTGGGTACTACAATTGTAAAGGGTCCGAAACCCGGAGTCTTGGACTCGAAGAAGACATAGGTGTTGTCACCACCAACCACTTTGGTTTCAAGTTTGCTCCAGGCTTTGTTATTATAGTTCCAGAGAGCTACAGACGTATTATCAGCTCCGCATTTCTCTAGCCAGTCCTTTTCGACTCTGAAGCCGACAACTGCATTTGCGATGTTATTGGAATTTGCGATTCCTCCCGAACCTACCCAGATGTTCACATTCTTATAAACCGTACCTTCTGGCAGGCCCGAAACCAGCTTGGACTGGTCTTTCAACATTTCGACAATAGTAGTTACTTTTCCCAGACTCTTTTTGGCATCAAATTCCACATACCTTATGCAAGTTGCACCCTGCGTGAACTCGAACTTTACGCGCTCCCCAGCATTGACCGATTTTTTGGACAGTTCTTTGGCCGCGACATTACTCTGAGGCTCGGCTGAAGCGCCTCCTCCGCCACCTGAACCACCGCCACCTGAACTACCACTTGACCCCTCGTCTGGGTCTGGGTCGCTATTGGAAGATTGACTCACAGTAATTGAGCAGTCGACAGGACGGACAGAGAACTCAGATTTGTTGATATCTCTTAAAAGTCCCACAATTTTGTACGTACCGGTAGTTGCCGGAGCTTTCAGAGTGTAGCTGAAGCTCTTCTCAGTCATGAGCAGGAAAGAAACTTCGCTGCCATTTACAGTTACAGCTCTTTCCGGCAGAGTAGAACTAACAAATGTAAAGCCAGCAGGAAGCTTTTCAAGTACCTGTCCGGCAGCACCGTAGTCAGCTACATTGACTGTTACCTTGAATTCCTGATCAGGACTAACCGAAGAAGGGAAAGTCCGTTCTGCACTACCTGCAGAAGCCGGGACAGTAAATAAAGTCAGGGCCAGGAGCAGTATAATAACAAATTTAAACTCAGGCCGTTTCATATCCGATCCCACCCATCAGCAAAGTATGTACCCAGAACTGCATATTTAATCCCGCTGGATACGTTGTTATTGTTTACAAGAGCCGCAATTTCCTCAGGAGAGAAGACCCCATCAGAACCTCCAAACGTTGTTGCGAGTTGATTTTCTCTCAATACAGTGATAGAAATGCTGTTTTTGTCTATTGCGCTGTTTCCAGATGGGTTCGAAGCCGTGAAGGCGAATTTGAACTCACCTGCTTCAGTACTGACTATGTTACATGTATAGAGATCTCCATCTCCCGACTTTAATGAAACCACGCCCTGTCCTATGGGGGTAAGGTCAAGAGTCACTGATTTGATTCCAGAGTCGTCTACAACCTTTGCCGTGACAGTCGAGAAATCTTTTCCGTCATCCAGGATGTATATTGGAGACGCAGATAAAGTTTCTATAGTCGGAGGTATGAAGTCTCCATTGAATGTCAGGTCAAGTTTAACTGGCACAGCTCCGTGTTTATAGGTCACGGAAACAGGCTCGGATGCGATACCTCCCAGCTTGAAGGTTATCGCTTTTCCGTTATCTTTCTCGGTACCGTTAACTGCCACTTTGTACTTTCCAATCTCTGTAAGAGTGTACGAGCCAACAAGCTTTGAATCTATATATGCAGAGATTACGAGTCCGGGACCCGCATGTGCAGCATCTCCTTTCAGACTTCCTTCAAACACGTTGGGGATAGAAGGAATAATAGAAGAAGAACTGCTGGCAGATGCGGCCGGAACAAGGAACATGCCCAGTACCATAATAACCAGGCATAATAAAATTCTCAAATGTTTGTCCTTGATCGTCATCGTGTCACCTTGAAATTTTACCATTAATCGTTAGACTTTTTTTTCAAAAAAAGTCCTTCAGGGATTCCTTCTAGATCCCCTCCCGAAATCGGATCCGAAAGCAAGCAGAAGTATGCCTGCAATCGCATAGACAATAAGGAAACCTGGAGCACTTTCTGATTTAAGAGAACTTTTGGAAGATTCTACTGCCTCTTCAGCCTCAGAACTTTCGCTTGAACTTTTCAAAGCTACCATGTCCGGCTCAAGGACTGAACTTTCAACGGAATCGGCTTTGGAATCCTCTGCGGAAACTCTCTGTTCTTTACTCTGTTCTTTATTATCTGTCAAAGATTCTGAACCCGTTTTTGAATTTGAGTTGCTGTTTGAATTGCTATTTGAATCGCTATTTGAATTGCTATCTGAATTACTTTCAGTAGTCTCGGAATAGACTGCCTTACCATCAGGTAGCTCAAGGGTAACTATAACTCCGGATTTCCAGGCAACACTGCTTGCAGCATCCTTTCCGTTCATCTTAAAAGTAATCGTTTTTCCTTCATCTTCAGCAGTACCAGGAATAAATAGGGAGTAATTTCCGGAGGAAGTATTTGCGAGATACTCCTTTTCATTAAGATAAGCTGCAACAATAGTCCCATCAGGAGCAGGCGTGCCGTCAATGAGAGCAACTCCTATTACTGTCATCGGAAGCATCGGGGGGGATGGAGGGACGTCCGCTGCTGCCATACACCCCTGGGAGAAAACCAGGAAAAACAACAGTAGCACGGATGTTCCTAAAAGGCCATTTTTTAATTTTTTATTCATTGTAGACCTCCAATTATATGTGAACAACAAAAAGAAAAAGAGCCATTCAGCCTGTTCAGGCTGAACAGTCAGTTGTTTCTGAAATTAGACTTTTTACGTGTTTCCAATCAGACGTTCATTAGGTTCCGTTCAGAAGATCTTCCGGATCAATACCGCTCGTGCCATCGTCCGTGCCATCGTCCGTGCCATCATCTGGATACTGAGCTATGTCCGGTTTGTACGAGTTTTCGATAGATGCGTAGGAACCTTCATCCTTCATGAAGATCCAGTAGCCCTGTCCGGGAACCATACAGCCGTCGGTCTGAAGTGCTCCAACTGGTCTTGGATCGGCACTACTTAGGTATTGAAGAGACATAGATCCGTTTCCAAGTATGCTGTTTTCCATGCTAGGAATTATGCCGCCCCAACCCTCACTGTAACCATAAGTCATGAGGTTGGAGAACCTGTAGTCTCCGAGAAGCTCAAAGTCATTGAGCGAAGACAGAGTCGTGGACCAGGGTGCATAATACGAAGATGTATGCCCTATCATGTGCCATCCAGGAGTGAGCTCAAGAGAAGCGGGCACATCAGGAGTGCCGTCAGATGACATTCCCTTGAACTGGATATTGGTCATGAGAGGCTCTTTAGCATAGACCCAGTAACCCTTGCACGGTTCAATGGTTTCAGGGAACTGCCAGCATGAGCCGTCCCAGTAGAGAACTGTGCTGCCATTGCCAAAGACATCTTCAGGACAGTTATTTGATTCAACGAGTATCTTCGGTACGGATTTAAGGTTCCAGCCTTCCTCAAGCGTAATGGCCATATCTTCATATGTCCTCACAGGCCCACACATTGAGAAATCAGAGTTGTAGTTGCTGGCGTTGTCCCGAGCAATTACAGCCACCCAGTAGTCCTTGCCGTAGACAAGGTCTTTCCCGTCGATTGCTTCAATGCACAAATCCGTAACGCTTGAATTCTCTAATTTCTGGTTTGGAGTCTCTGTCCCATCTGTGTGAGTCTCTAACCCAGTTGTGTTTACCTTTTGCATATCCTCAATACAGCTTGGCTTAGATGTGCTGATATAAACCTCGTATGGCATATCGGCAAGATCTTTGTCAGTGCTTGCATTCCAGCTAACCATCAGCCCGGGGTAATCACTCACATACTGCCAATAAGTTTGACCCAGGGCATCTTCAACTTGCAGGTTTGCAACACAAGCCGGAGCAACACTGTCAACTGAGAAAGATTTTAGATCAGTCTGGTAGGTTTTGCCGGTTGTACTGTCGGTAATAATTACTGTCCAGTTTTTGTTAGCTCCATCTGCCACTGCAGCTTTTATAGAATAGATGTCTTTACCGACGACGAAGCAACTCCCGTCGCACTTTCCTTCAGTGCATTTCACGCAGCCATTTTCTCCTTCGTCACCGCTGTATCCTTCACTACAATCGCAGTCGCAGTCGCAATTTGCCGTTGCTTCTTTACCGTCAACGAGAAGTTTATAGGTGAAAGGCAGCCCTGCTCCTCCATTAACAGTGAAGTTGAATGTCGGGTTTTTGGGAACAAACACTCCATTTGGAGAAACGGAGGAGACTGTAAGCCCGTTAAGATCCACATAGAATTTCCGGACTTCACTTGTAATGCTGTTTCCGGCTCCATCCTGAACTGAAACCGACCAGTTGTGAGCGCCATCATCTAGTTGAACTGTCTGGGTTACGGGCACTCCAGACTGTGCAGTCCCAGTAATATTATTTCCGAAATTTCCGTAACGCTTAGCAACTTGCCCATCTATGTACATTGTATATGTCAGGCCAAGATCACTATATTGAGCAGCTAAAGCGTCCTCACAGGTGAAGTTGAATTGAGTATCACCTATTACCTGTTTGAAGCAATCTTGAGGGGAAACAAGTGTTACACTGGGACATTTAGTGTCCACATACAGAGTACGAGTGCCAGTTGTGTGTTCTCCCAGACTGTCTTTAGTTTTAACTTCCCAAGTGTGTTTACCGTCAGCAAGGTCAAACTGAAGTTGTTTATATGCGCCAGAGGTTATAACTCCGTTATTTACTTGAACACCATCGAGCCAGAAAGTGTAGACAATTTGACTTTCAGTGCTGGAATCATCGTTCGCAGTGAAATTGAAGTCGACACATTTTTTGCTGGCAAACTCGGAGGTGGGGCTAATTATCGTTATGTACGGATCACCAACGTTAAATTCGTCAGGGAAAGATTCGTCGCCCAGCAGATTACCGTCATCGTCAAAGCCAGATACGTCTATATCCAACGGACCATTTACATCCTCTGGAACCTCATAGTCATAACCAAAGGTGTCATCATCTATTTGATCCATCGGAGCATCAGTCACTGAATCAGCGCCTACTAGATTTGCATTACCAACTACGGGTAAACCATCACTAATCGATATATTGGCGTGATCGACAGGCATACTGAAATTCGCGATGATATTTACAATGTCTCCTGGTCTAAGGCTACCGGTTCCATTGTGTGTGATAAGGATGTCTAAATAGCCTTGAGGATCAAACACAAATGCTTCAGGGTCTTTTGCAGGTTCACCATTCAGCAGCAGGGCTCCGGTTGCATCAGATGCGTTTATGTCTACACCAAAAGGACCAGTTATAATACTCGTCGGAATGGTATAGTTATAAATAAAGGAATTGTCATCAGCATCCAGTGGATCCATCGACTCATTAATTAATGATGAACCAGAATTGTTGGTAATCAATATATTGGCTTCATCAACAGTTGTATTGAAATCAACTGTGATATTTACAACGTCTCCCGGTATAACATTGATTTTGCTGTAGTTGACAGTAATGTTTGAATCGGTTTCAGGATCATCATATTTTAAAAAATCAGCCACAGATTTACTACCCAAAAGTATGGAGTTGTTAAATCCAGAGACGTTTATATCCAGAGAACCATTTTCTATATCACTTTCAATGGTATAGATAAAGCTAAAATTACTACCCTCTATTCCAGCAGCAGTTATGTTTTCCATCGACTCATTATCCACTAAATCTGAACCAGTATTGTTAGTGATCGATATAGTGGCTATATCAATAGTCCTGTTGAAATCAGCCGTGATATTCACAACGTCCCCCGGTTTGAAGAAATCATCGGTTCCGTTGTGATTTATATCAATGGTTAAATTATCTTCAGCTGCACTTGCTACCCCTAGTAAAAGGGACGTAATTAGCAGTGCACTAAATAGTATCAATCTTTGTTTCATATTTTACACCTAGATTCCGCAAATATCCAATTTTCTTCCAGTTTAAACATCGAATAGATCTTTGTTAATAATATTTTTAAGTTGAAAGATATAGCAGATCCCAGCTATTAAAACGGTTTCGACAAACAGTGTATAAATATCGAGTTATTTCGTGACTCAATTATTAAATAAATAAATACTGTTTGGTAATCGCAATTTACAGTTTGCCCCTATTTCTCAACCCAACCCCCTCTAAATAATTAAACTGATATTGTTCTTATCTGTTCGGTTGACAAGAAACCCAACGCTTCTCCGAAATCATTTTTGGTAGAAGTGGGGTAACATTTGATCCTGATGCGGCAAGTCGTAACCTCACTGATTCTTGCTGCTCAGGGAGGCTGATAATCCTTTTTTGTGTCAGTGCTGACTAGACAGCCCTAGACATGAGACATGCACCTGTTGTCGAAAGGTGGAAATTTGTTGTGAGCTAAATTTCTACCGACTGCAAGCGTTTGATTTTAATATATGGCACATATCTCCGTATATTATCTTAGAACTGTCT
>DATMYS010000507.1:0-9412 GCA_035560835.1 Methanosarcina sp. | reverse complement strand
GATTTTTAGCACAATTTTATAAAAATATATTACACCAACCCCATGTAACCATTAATAACAGTGTTAACTCTATGCTTTTTGCCCGCAAGCATACAGTTTTTACTTTCTATATTTAGAGAGACAATCTTTCGCAGTAGAATTGAAAAAATACTTAGAATTTCTATTTAAGGAGGTCCCAGCTTGAGTTCTTGGAAAACATCTAAACTAAAAATAGTATGCAAGTTCAAAGAAACGATCAGAGCAGATTTTTTCTTGTCTTGTCTCAAGTAAAGAGCCGGTGGGATTCAATTGAGAGTTGCAATTATTACACAGGGAGTCTCTAGCGTTTTTGAATCTGTTGTTGAATCAGGACATGAGGTCGTGGGAATTGTTGAGTGCGCCCGGGCAAAAGAAACGAACTCATTCCTTAAATATATAGGAGGAGCTTTTACAGACCTCTATTCTTCACTAACTTCGAATCCTTTAAATTTAAAAACCTTTTCTAAAAAACTGAAAATTTCTTATTATTACTTAAAGAAAGGAGACAGCGAGAACCTTGAAAAATGGATGAAACATCTACAGCCCGATCTTATAGTTGTGTATTCTATGTCTCATCTCTTGAAGGAAAATATATTTTGTATCCCAAGACTTGGGACTATTAATCTCCATAATTCACATCTTCCGGAATACAGAGGGCCAGCTCCACTTTTCTGGGAATATTATGATTATATTCTGAATCCGGGAGTAACTCTTCATTATATAAATAAAGGCGAGGATACCGGCGATATCGTTTTCCAGGAAAGAGTTCTTATAAACTCTGGTGAAAAGCTCGAGGAAGTTAACAAAAAATTATCTTTGACAGGAATAAAGTTGCTTTTAAAGGCAATGGATTCCGTTGAAAAAGGAGACGTTCCCAGAGTAAAGCAGTCAGTAACTACTCCAACTGTGAGAGCCAGAAATATTAAGCCTGATGAATATAATGAGCTCATAAAATGGAACGAGTGGGATATTGAAAGAGTATTTCATTTTTTAAATGGTACTCCGAAGTATCATTACACTTTGCTGAAAAAACCTAACTTGCACAAGCTTGGGTTTACAATTAAAATTCTGAATAAAGAAAAATGTAATACTTCCGGATATAAAATAGGAAAGCTTTATAAGGAGAGTTCGAAGCGCTTTTTCGTTTGCAAAGATGGAAAAATACATGTTGATGTTGCATTTTCACCTGCGAGTTTTCTTGCCCGAATTTATCCTTATATCTGCTGAGCCTGCTCTTTGTAATGCAGAATAAGGTCTTCAGTCCATCTCAGAGCTGCAGGCTCGAAGCCTGTAATCGTTTCCTGGTCAAAAATCCCTTTCGAAGTAAGAAAATCAGCAGCCATGAAATATTCGGTCTTAACCAGCATAGCAATTTTTATCTCGTTCTTACAGATAAAAAGCCTCCTTTTTTCTCTGGTCAGATAAAATTTCAGTTCCTCTTCGAAATCGGTTTTCAGTCTTTCACAGATTTTTCCTGTTACTACAAGGGTTATCTTGGTATCATCGTCTTTGTTTGCTAGAAATATTTCGGAAAAGACAGGATGAAATATTGATGAAAAACAGAGTATTTTTTTCGATTTCCTCATGTTATCCAGGAACGCGGAAGAAGGCTCAAAAATATTATCGGGATCAGGTTTAACAAGGAAGCAGAACTTCAACTCATTAAGCCTTTCAAGAAATGTCCTGGGTAACTCGGAGAGATCGCGGTCCTGCCAGTATTCCGCGTTCTCCTCAATGACCTGCAGAGTATCGAGCAAAGGCTCCATTTTCTCGACCAAAATTTTCGCAAGAGGCGTTAGTCTGTATTCCCGGTCTTCCTGAAAAACCAGATGGTCATCCTTCAGTTTTTTGATTTGTGGAAGCATCCCAGTAGGGTTAACGTTCAGACCGTTTACTATTTCCTCTATCGATTTTCCTCCATTTTTTAGCAAGAGCAAAAGATCTTTCCTCTTCTGGGACATAAAAATCAGGTCTATCAGGGTTTTGTCCATTGATTTCACTTTCCGGGTCTTGCGTTTTTGCGAAAGATTAATTTTTCCTTCGGTTTTCAAAAAGGGCTTTGAAGGAACTTGCAAGTTCTACGAGTGATATCTATAGATATTTGATTAACTTCAATTGCATCCTTTTAGTCGCATCCTGTCAGTATAGTGATAGCTTATAACCTACCTTCCGAGTCTTTATTTTTTAATCTTATATTGTCCTTTTAATCTTATATTGTTCTTTTTAATCTTTTTCTGAGTTATCCTTTGACAAGATAAGAAAACTTAAAGTCTATAATCTTGATTATATAAGTCGAGTATAGAGCCTGGAAAGTGATACTTCTTATCTGACAGTATTCTGACCGTGTAGCGCGAGTTCCAGATCATGGAGGACTTTGCATAAAATCATTCAAGTGTGTGCTTACGAACTGGGATTACATTTATAGTTTGTGCCGAAATGTCTCTACGGAAATCAAACGTTCTGGATATGAACCGGACGTAATTATTGCACTTGCAAGAGGAGGCTGGTTTGCCGGGCGAGTGCTCTGCGATTTTCTTGGGCTTGATGATCTGTCCAGTCTGAAAGTTGAGCACTATATAGGAGACACAGCTATCGATACAGGTGAACCTTACATTCGATATCCTCTTTCGAAAAACGTAATGGAAGGAAAAAAGGTACTTATTGTAGATGATATTGTTGATAGCGGAGAAAGTATGCTTAGTGCCAAGGTTTACGTGGAAAATCACAATCCTATGGAAGTCAAGACCGCTTCACTACAGTACCTGGGGAGTTCTAAAATCGACCCCGATTATGTGGGCGAACGGCTTGAGGACTGGGCCTGGATTGTCTATCCCTGGAACTTCATGGAAGATATGACAAGTATCCTGACTAAATGCATGAGAAAAGACCCTAAAAAATCCTGGAGTCTTGAGGATCTTAAACATAGCCTTTACATAAACCATGATCTAGATTCTATTGTCTTTGAAATCACCCAGCCAGGAAGGCTTCCAGAAATTCTGGAGGAAATGGAGAGAGTGCGCAAGATCAGTTCCGAAATAATCAATGGAAAGAAGCACTGGAAGCTTTTACAAAAAGCTTTATTATGAATTTTCTTCCTGAAAGGGCTAGTAACTTATGCTTTTCACTTGAAAGCAGAGGGAACCTACAACCAAAGGGGGTATTTTTACCTTTACTGGCTGGAACTATATCTTTCGTTTAAAAGAAGGCATTAAGCTGTAAATACAAATATACATATCTATTCAGAGTATCTATATTTAAAGTACCATAAGGCTATCATTAAAGCCACTCTGTATTATCCATTTAAAATCTCAATCTCGGATACCAAATTGTTCTAAAGTCCACGATACCAGATTGGTCTAAAATCTGGGATACGAGATTATTCTAAAATTCAGAATACTAAATTGGTCTAAAAAACCGAGTACATAATTACATCATTTACAATCTTAATTCATTAACAGCAAATTAACCCACTATCTATTACCGGTGAATCCATGCCCCACAGATGTACCAGATGCGGAACCATTTTTGAAGACGGAGATTCTGTCATCCTGAGCGGCTGCCCGAACTGCGGTTGGAACAAATTCCTTTATGTAAAAAAAGAATGTGAAGGTTTGGAAAATCAGGAAAGGCTTGCTCTGGAAGAACAAAAGCTGGATCTGGAATCCTCTCTGGATGAAGTTGTCAGGAATATTGATGAGGCTCTTGCTTCTGAGCAAGAGAATATAAAACAGGAACCAGAAGCCGAGAGGGAAACAGATGAAGACAGAGTAGAGTCAGTAAGAATCCTTGGACCTGGCTCTTATGAACTTAACTTGGACTCCCTTCTTGAAAGAAAAGAACTCGTTATGGCAATCCGGGAAGAAGGGTCTTACGCCCTGCATCTGCCCTCGGTTTTCAGCCAGCAAAAGGAAAAGGAAAAACAAAAAGAAAAATTAAAAAAGCAGAAATAATCTTTAAATCTTCAGAACATTCCTTCCAGAACATTCCTTTCCTTTCCTGGATCCTTTTAAGAAATAGTCCTTGGATAGTTTGCAGAAAAAAGCTTAAAAGCTTGTGCTTTTAGCCTGAAGCATATAACTAGCTTATTCTACCGTTATTTCAATTGTAAATTTCTTCTCTAATTATTCCTTGGTATACCACAGCTTACCTTTTTATATTCATGTCAGTTTGTCTCTACATTCAAGAATTTCCTATCAGAGATTATTCCATAAAAATCCAGGGCTATAATATATCACGAAAAATCCGGATTCGTGAATAACAACTATTATTTTGTTAGCTTACACTCAAGTCCAGCCTTTTGCTGTTCACACATTTCAATCCAGTTTTGTTGTTATTTAGTGCCTCATATCCGGAACTTTCTTATTTTTGGGTATGAAAGAGAACAATTAATTATAGAAACATTTATATATCTTTAATGATAACTAAGGGTTACTATCATATGCATTCTCCTTTCCAGCTAGTCTTCCGGGTAAAGTTTCAGGCAGGGCTTCCTATTCGAATTTACTCAAGGCTGAATACTTATAACAAAAAATACGCAACTGCAAAAATCTGGCATTATTGTCTTAATATCTTATACATTTAGATGATTATCAGAGGAAAATAATGGACCCAGCAAAATTACTTGACATCCTGGGGAATGAAAACCGCAGGAAGATTATTCAACTTCTTGCAAACCGTCCCTGCTATGTCAGTGAGATCTCTAGCAGGTTGGGAGTAGGGCCAAAAGCCATAATAAGTCATCTAGGTCTACTTGAGCAAGCAGGACTTATAGAATGCAGTGTGGATGAACAGAGGCGCAAATATTTCAACATCGCAAACAATATGCGACTTGAAGTGTCAGTATCTCCATATGCCTATACAGTAACACTTCACGATGTTACTTTTGACAGGGAAAATAAAGAAGAGTACCCTAGGGGAAAGGATATTCCTCCCGGGGAAGAATCTTCGGCTTCCTTTCTTAAATTGAGCGGCAGACTTAAGGAATTCAAACTAAGGCAAGAAGAACTTGCACAGAAGCAGCAGCAGCTCCAGGCTGAGTACACAGAAGCTATGGACCGTTGTCTGGACTCAATCGAAGAAATAGCCAGGAACCCTGTAGAGTGTGAGCTCCTGTTTGAGCTTCTAAAAAATGAAACCACTCTCGCTACCCTATGTTACAACCTGCGCTTGCACCCGAGTATTGTTAACGCTAATCTGATAGACCTTACAAAAAGGGGGTTTATTGAGTATGGTATTAAAAATAACCAATATTACTGGAAAATACGTGAGACCGGAGTTGAGAATGAATGATTGAAGAAATGAATTTGAGAGTTGCTGAAGCTTATCATAAGGACGTGGGAAGGGGAATTGCAAGAATTGACACCCGCTTGATGCAGCAGATGGGGCTTGTAAGCGGGGATATAATTGAGATCTCAGGGAGAGCCAAGACCTACGCAATTGTCTGGCCAAATGTGGAGCGTGAACAGGAAAATCGGATCCGGATCGACGGAAACCTGCGCAGCAATGCCAAAGTTGGGATTGATGACAGGGTTACAATTCAGAAAGTCCAGGCAAAACATGCTCAGAGAGTTACCCTTGCTCCTTCTCAGCCTGTAAGACTCGTTGGAGGGGCCCATTACATACTCAGAATTATTGAGGGAAGACCTTTGAACAAGGGTCAGCAGATCAGGGTGGAAACTGTAAATAACCCTCTTACTTTCGTAGTTTCATCTACAAGACCTGCAGGACCTGTTGTTGTTACTAAAGATACTGATATAGTCATTAAGGAAAAATCTGTTGAACAAATTAGGATTCCAGAAGGCATTTCATATGAAGATATCGGTGGGCTTAGACGGGAAATTCAACTTGTCAGGGAAATGATTGAGCTGCCGTTAAGGCATCCAGAACTCTTCCAGAAGCTTGGGATTGAGCCCCCCAAAGGAGTGCTACTTCACGGGCCCCCTGGCACGGGTAAGACAATGATAGCAAAGGCAGTTGCAAGTGAAACCGATGCAAATTTCATTACTATTAGTGGCCCTGAAATTGTTTCCAAGTATTACGGAGAAAGCGAGCAGAAGCTCCGTGAGATTTTCGAAGAAGCTGAAAAGGATGCGCCTTCTATCATCTTCATAGATGAGATCGACTCCATAGCCCCCAAGCGTGGTGAAGTCACAGGAGAAATGGAACGCAGGGTAGTTGCCCAGTTGCTCTCCCTCATGGACGGGCTAAAGTCCAGAGGCGAGGTAGTTGTAATCGCTGCCACAAACCGTCCGAACTCAATAGATGAAGCTCTCCGCCGCGGTGGAAGATTTGACAGGGAAATAGAAATCGGAATTCCTGATCGGAACGGCAGGAAGCAGATTCTTCTCATTCATACCAGAGGCATGCCTATTCAGGATGTAAACCTTAGTGAAATTGCAGATGTAACTCATGGGTTTGTAGGTGCTGATCTGTCTTCCCTCTGTAAAGAAGCTGCAATGCATGCTCTGAGGAGGATAACTCCCGAAATCGATATCGAAGAAGAAGAAATTCCACAGGAAATTCTTGATAAGCTCGTAGTCACCAAAGATGATTTCAAGGAAGCCCTGAAGAATATCGAGCCTTCGGCAATGAGGGAGGTTTATGTTGAGGTTCCGCATGTAGGATGGGGGGATATCGGAGGACTTGAAAATGCAAAGCAGGAACTTATTGAGGCTGTAGAGTGGCCCCTGAAGTATCCTGAAATCTTCAGCACTATCAGTGTAAAGCCTCCTAGAGGTATATTACTGTTCGGTCCTCCGGGTACGGGTAAAACCCTGCTTGCAAAGGCTGTCGCAAGTGAAAGTGAAGCCAATTTTATCAGCATCAAGGGTCCAGAGCTGCTGAGCAAATACGTGGGGGAATCCGAGCGTGCGATTAGGGAAACCTTCAGGAAAGCCAAACAGGCTGCACCGACGGTTATCTTCTTTGACGAAATCGATTCAATCGCGCCCCAAAGAAGTTCTGTTTCAGATACACACGTGTCCGAAAGAGTTGTCAGCCAGATCCTCACCGAACTGGATGGAGTAGAGGAACTCAAGGATGTGATCATTGTTGCGGCCACAAATAGGCCTGATATGGTAGATCCTGCGCTTCTCAGGCCTGGCCGCTTTGACAGGCTCATCTATATCAAGCCGCCTGATAGCACAAGCAGAGAAAAGATCTTTGAGATCCATACACAGGGAAAACCCCTTGCAGAAGACGTAAATCTCTCCGAACTCGCTGATATGACCGAAGGGTACGTGGGTGCAGACATCGAGGGCATTTGCAGGGAGGCTGCAATGCTGGCTTTGAGGGAGATTGTTACTCCAGGAGTTGGCAGAAAGGACCTCGAGAAGCGGGCGGGAGAAGTCAGGATTTCAAAGAAGCACTTTGAACATGCAATCCGCCGTGTAAAGCCTACAACATCCAGGGAAAACCTTGTGGCTTATGAAAGGAGTGCTGAACTCTTTGCTAAATACGCAACTGAATTTGAGGAAGAAGCTCCCGAGGCTGAAGAACAAGAAAAAGATGTCGAACAGGAAAGTGTTCCGGATTTCTTTCAGGCCCAGTAAGCCCACTTCCTTATAAGCCGGCTATTCCCGGCTTTTCATTATCAAAGATTCAGAATTAGTGAAAAGAGATAATGACTGATTTATAACGGCTGATTTGATATATCTACTTAATAATGAGTTATGGATGGATGAATTAATAACGGGGTAATTATATGGACAGAGACAGTAAAAAAAGGAGAAATTTTTTCGATGAAATCTTCGGAATTGACCCAGTTAAGGATGTGGATGAAATGTTCGAGCGCCTTAGCCGGGCAATGGGTATGAGTGTGGAAAATTTCGGGCAGGACCCTTTCATTTACGGATTTTCCTTAACCCAGAGACCAGGAGAAGAACCTGAAATCCGTGAATTCGGGAATATTCCTATGTTCGAACAGACTGAGACCGAAGAAAAGCGTTCTCTTGACACAAGAAAACCCCTGATTGATGTACTGGAAACCGAAGAGACAGTGCATGTGGTTGCCGAGATTCCAGGCATCGAGAAAGAAAACATCAGACTAAACGCAACTGATTTAATACTTGACATCGAAACAATAGATGGGAATCCAAAATATTCCGAACGTGTGGAACTGCCCGTAAAGGTTGACCCCCAGAGTGCCAAAGCTACATACAAAAATGGTGTGCTGGAAGTTACCTTTAAGAGGCTGGAACCCAGTTCCCGAACCTCAATAAATATTGAGTGACTTTCTGGGAATTGCACTGCAGGTGTAACAGCACGAGGAAAAGCAGAGGTAATAATGGTGGGCACAAGAAAAAGAAAGGATTTCTTTGAAGATTTTGGGTCCGAACTTTTTAACAACCTGGAAGAAATGATCGAAGCCCTCCTGGAAGATATGGGAGAGTCCGTCCCCTTCGTTTATGGATTTTCTATCATTCATCGCCCGGGGGAAGATCCTGAACTCCGGGAGTTTGGGAATGTTTCGGAACATTCTGAAGATGAAGAAAATCTCCTCCCTTCCGAAATAAGGGATCCTTTAATTGACATCTTTGAAAGCGAAGAACTAGTACACGTACTCGCAGAAATCCCAGAGATCGAAAAGGAAGATCTTCTTCTGCATGCGACCGCTCAAAATCTTGAAATCAGGGTCCTTGGAGCTTCCGAATACTCACAGGACATAGAGCTTCCGGCTCGTGTGGATCCTAGGAGTGCAAAAGCCAGCTACAAAAATGGTGTGCTTGAAGTTACCTTCAGGCGCTGTATCGAAGAAAGTCCCGTTGAAATCGAAATTAACTGATGTCAGATTAATATCAACGATATCAACGACGTGGAATATCAATTCAAGAGTCATAGAAAATAATTGGAAAGCTGCAGGCTAGAAGAATTGGTCTAAAGCTAGATAAATAATATCAAAAATAATTAACAGATAGTATGCTAATTTCTCATATTAGAGCAAAACTTACTTGTTTGTTAATAAAACAAATCTAAGTTTTTCAATGCGTACTATTTGTATATCTATTTTTCTGCCTTACTCCTTTTTATTATTCGGGATTCGAAGACGTAAGTTTGAGTTTTTGTAATCAACTTTTTGATTCAATTTCAAGATAATATACTACTGTTCTTTAGTTTCTTCTTTATGTTCCATTTCTGAAAGGAGACTTCCTTAACATAATTGAATCTACACTTAGGAGATCAGGTTGCGTAAAGTCTTTAGGGAAATGGACATTTTTATAGGTTCGACTCTACTGGAAAAAGCTCTAATCCTCTGTGACCTTCTCTAAATTTATATCTTGTTTCATAAACAGAAAGAACCGCTACATATTTCAAACATTAATTCAGTTATTTTAGTCCTCAAGTGAGTAGGCTATATTCTTTTAGAGATTTAATTCAATAATTTTTAATTCGGCTT
>DATMYS010000506.1:0-3741 GCA_035560835.1 Methanosarcina sp. | reverse complement strand
GTATCTCTGCAAACGGAAGTGAGTTAAAAAACTAACAACCTTAGAATTGTATCATATTAGTCAAAAATTTGGGGTGTAATTAAATGGGGAAACAAATAGTTGATAGAATTAAAAAGACACTGACTATTTTAGCATTAGTCCTTTTTGTAGTGTCAGTAACAGCTACCGCAGTAAGCGCAAATGACGGTTACGACCGTGGCGACTACGGTCATCACGGCGGCCACGGACATCATGGCGACTACGGTCATCACGGCGGCTACGGTCATCACGGCGGCTACGGTCATGGCGGCCACGGTCATCATGGCGGTGGTTATAGGTAATAGTAGATCGTAACCACTATAACATTGACATTACCTGATCTCAATATTAAAAAGTAAATACTGTGGTTATGAGAATCTGATTATAGCCTAGTTAATTACCTAATTTCTTCACTAACACCTAAGAGAAAAGATATATAGAATACACGAAAAGCACGGAAAGTCTCCGTGCCCCTTTTTCATTTATGGAGTACTTTTCGGGAGTACACGGTTCATATCTCCTTGAATTAACTAAGGAATGTGTGTACTTGACTACTCTTCTCCTTAATGTGGATTTAAAAATCTGTATTTTGACATATTTTGGAATTAATGAACTAAGTTGATTATTCATGATACGAGATTTTTGAGAAGCAATTTTGATTTTTCTGATTAACCTTACATAAACAAGGTGAATAAAGACTATAATTAAATAGAGCCTGAAAGGATTTCAGGCCTTATAATACCCAATTTCTTCTTTTGTAAGGTAACACGCAGGATCATCTGCCCAGACATTCCCATATACAGCTTCGGCCCGTACCCTGAAATTCCCGTTGCAAACATCGAGCCACTTGCATCGGGCACAACGATCTCCGTGAGCTTTTATCAGGGGTTTTCGGTTTTTAAGCCCGGCCATGAGTTCATCACTCAGTTCATTCCATATTTCACTGAATGGGCGTTCCCGCACATTTCCAAAGGAGTAATGCCTCCAGAACTGGTCGGCATGTACAGCCCCGTCCCAGGATACGCAACCTATACCTATTCCTGAGGAATTGCCCTGGTTCATGGAGAGAAGTTCAAATACCTCGGCAGCTCTTTCAGGCTTTTCTTTGAGGAGCTTCAGATACAGATAGGGACCGTCACAGTGGTTGTCCACGGTCAGGACTTCGGCAGGAAAACCTTTTTCGTGCAGACTTCTTGTTCTCTCGAGTATCAGGTCTACAGCCTGCCTGGATTCCTCAAGGGAAAGGTCTTCGCTTATTATTTCCGAACCCCGGCCTGCATAAACCAGATGATAGAAACATATTCTTGGAATATTTTCTGCTTCAAGCAGGTCAAAGATTGCAGGAATGTCCCTGACGTTTTGCTTGTTGATGGTAAAACGCAAGCCCACTTTTATGCCTTCTTCCTGGCAATTATGAAGACCTTTTAGAGCTGCATCGAATGCTCCTTTCATGCCCCTGAATTTGTCATTCGTTTCTCTTATCCCATCAAGGGAAACTCCTACGTAAGAGAGACCAACGTCCTTTAGCTTTTTTGCCATTTCCCGGTCTATGAGTGTCCCATTTGTGGAAATTACGGCTCTCATCTCCTTCTCACGGGCATAGGCCGCAAGCTCAGGCAGGTCTTTTCTCATGGTTGGTTCCCCTCCGGAAAAAAGAATTACTGGGCTTCCGAAACTTGCAAGGTCATCAATAAGAGCTTTGCCTTCTTCGGTCGAAAGTTCGTTTTCAAATTCGACGTCCTTTGCCTGGGCATAACAATGGACGCATTTCAGGTTACAGCTGCGAGTCATGTTCCAGACCACAACTGGCTTTTTGTCTTTTGAGAACTGCAGCAGATGAGAGGGAAGCCTCTTTGATTCCCTTCCATAACGGAGGGCATCAGAAGGTTCCACAGTTCCGCAGTAAAGTTTTGAAATGCCTATCATGTCGATCCTTCAAAATCTCAAAGTTGGCTCTTTATCGCCTTCAACAGCGCTTCAAAAGTAAACTCGTCAGGAATTACGTTTGCATTGACTCTATATTTCTTCAGGGTATTTCCTGTAGGCGTTCCTATAGCTCCAATAACGGCCCTATTGAGAGACTCTTTTATAGTTTCCTCTGCTCCCAGCTCTTTCGCATGTTTCATAAAGCCTTTAACCATCATCGAGCTCGTAAAAGCAAAAGCGTCCACTTCCCCTGCGAGCGTTCGCTCGATCAGCTCTTTCTGAATTGTTCCTTCAGGGATGCTGAGTGTGTACACATGAGTTTCATAAACCGTAGCTCCGCACTTTTCGAGCCCTTCTATTAAGACTTTAGCCCCAAAAGCGCTCCTGGCAAGTTCTACAGTTTTTCCTTTTACTTCCGGGCAGAGAGCTTTTACAATTCCTTCGGAACTATAGTCTCCTGGTAAAAAAGGGTTTTCAATCCCTATTCTTGTGAGCTCTTTTTCTGTGTTAGGCCCGATTGCGATTACCCTGGTTTTTTTAAGAGCTGTGATAAAATATTTCTTTTCAGTTTCAGAGAGCTTGTCAAAGGTAAAGGTTATCCCGTTTGCACTGGTAAAAACAACATAGTCAGACGTTCCGGCAAGGACTCTCTGTAAGAAGGGGTCAAACCCCTCATCCTTCAATCCCTCAAGTTTTATCATAGGGGCATATAATGGTTTAAAACCGCAGTCTCTGGCAAGGGCCTCTGACTTTTCCCTGTAGCTTTCCGGCCTCATAATTGCGAGGACCGGAATTTTTGCTTTTTCCTGTTCTCCTGTCATATATTTCCCTTTGAAGTCGTTAAAAGTCCGTCCTTGTGCGCTGTTCCCCAAGGATATTATGAAGCTTGACCACATCTCCTATGACTGTAATTGCAGGAGCCCTCACTTCATTCTCCTTTGCAAGCTCTGCGATATTTGCAAGGACCCCTACGGTTACCCTCTGGTCGGCCCTGGTTCCTCTTTCAATAACTGCAACAGGGGTATCCGGGGCTTTTCCATGCTTCATTAGCTCTTCTGCGTTCCGACCGAGCATTTTCACACCCATAAGGATTACAATCGTTCCTCCGAATTTTGCCAGCGTTTCCCAGTCAAGCCAGCTTTCTGGCTTTGTGGGATCCTCGTGCCCGGTTATGAAAGTGACCATTGAAGTACTTTCTCTGTGGGTTACCGGAATTCCGGCATAAGCTGGCACTGCAATTGCAGAAGTGATCCCTGGTACAACCTCAAACTCAACGCCTTCGGCTACGATTACCTCGGCCTCTTCTCCTCCTCTCCCAAAGACATAGGGGTCACCCCCTTTAAGCCTGACCACTGTCTTTCCTTCTTTTGCTTTCTGCACAAGCACTTCATTAATCTCAGTCTGTGTCATTGTGTGGTTGCCGGCGTATTTTCCAACATCGATCTTTTCCGCACTTGCCGGCATTGAGTCCAGAATAGCTTTTCCAGGAAGCTGATCATAGATAATTACTTCAGCACTGTCAATCAGACGGCGGGCTTTCAGGGTAAGAAGCTCCGGGTCTCCAGGACCTGAACCTACAAGGTAAACTTTTCCGTAATTTCCTGACATATGATGACGGTTCCTTTTTTCCTTTCTATTCCTGATAGATGATTTTCCTCTCTTCGCATTCTTTTTTTCATATTTCGATGATAACTTCTATCCTGGCTGGGAAGCCCGATTAATAATAAATTAATTTCAGAGAAGCGTATCTTCTAAAAGGAACGATTTGATAGAAATGTAAATCTGTAGGGTTTAAAG
>DATMYS010000505.1:0-2563 GCA_035560835.1 Methanosarcina sp. | reverse complement strand
ACCTCCAACTGTATATTAAACCCAATTAAATATTTTGGTTTGAGGACTTCAGAAACAGATGTTTAAACCCATATTCCGCAGTATTTTTTCAAGAATCAATATGTTTTCTAATGATGTTTTTGAAGCAGATTAAATTAATTTTGACATTGATGGAACCTGGCGAAAATTGAATGATATCTTTTTTGGTCTCTAAATACACCATGTAGCTGCTAAATAAATTACTTGCCAAAAGTTGGTTAAGAAAATTAAAATTAAGGAAAATAGAAGAGTAAAAATTGGTAAGCTAAAACTGAAACTAAAAAATGAAATACCTGATACAGACTAAAAGGTCAGCATTTGAGTGCAATTCCCTGCGTGCTGGCCGAAAGATTCATGCTGTTTAATCCCAGAGTATCAAGAGATCTGTTAATCAGGCCATTTCTTTTTATACAGCCTCATTTCCATGGTTATTTAATATTTTCTTTACTGATCTCAATATCTGCTTTTCATTTGATAAATATCCTAAAATAGTATCTACATCCAAAAAGTCCCCTCAGATTGTTGCTTTAATTATTGAGATATATCTTCTATAAATACACGATAAACCTGACTTTAGGTAAAAAGTACCCATGGCCAGAAACCTTAAGCTGGTACGTCCTCCGAGATAAATTTTTTATAGCACAGAAGAAATCTCTTATCATGGAAGAAACATACAGGTTTTCAGCTGTCGTTCAGAAGGAAGGAAAATGGTATGTCTCCTGGTGTCCGGAACTTGACATCGCAAGCCAGGGTGAAACAATCGAAGAAGCCATCGAGAACCTGAAGGAAGCAATTGAACTCTACCTCGAAGACGAGGATGTCAAAATTCCTGCCGCCAGACAGGTTTTTACCACAACTGTAGAGGTCTCTTCCCCCAAAACTTCCCACCCCATCAGCTCTTGAAGTCATTAAGGCTCTCAACAGCCAGGGGTTTCAGGTCATATCTCAGAAAGGCAGCCACATCAAAATGAAAAAGAAGACTCCAGATAAAACGCTCGTTGTTATCGTTCTAGACCATCCAGAAATTCTTGCAGGGATATTGAGATAGATAATCCGGCAAACTGGGATGACTGATGAAGAGTTCATTAAGCTTCTGTAATAAAAAATGAAAGCTTAGAACTTTTGTGTTAAGAATTCAATTACCTCTTCCTCGGATTTTCTGTATAGAGATACAGAAGGTCTAGATTTTTCATTCTTTTCATAGAGGGAATGCAATTTCTTGATCGCAACTCGATCGGATATGCGCAGAGTATTTACTTCCAGACACCTTGAAGGCATTTTACTCCCCTCATTTTGCTAAATTTTCTTTTACCGTTTCACTTTAGTGCGGCCTATGCAGCCTTAATGTGGTTTTTGCGGTATTAATGCGGAATTAATTCGATTTTGTGATTTTTAGAAGCATGAGGCTTTCAAATTTATCACATGGCTTGTGATGAATTTGTTTTTTCACATATGGAAGAACCAATTTCAAGAAATGAGCATGTTGTATTATATGAGGGGGGCTGGTAATTATGCCTGAATGGTTACAAAACTCCCTTCAAAACTTCCTCTGAAAGGTTCTATATGTCTAAACTGCGAACCCTGCTTATGGATAAAAAAGTATTTGTTGGTGTAGACGGGTGCAGAGCAGGTTGCTTTGCAGTTGCACTAACAGAAACTGATAGTTTTGATGTATTTCAGTTTTCTAAAATCTCGGATCTCTGGAACTATTTTTGTGATGGTAATACTTATGTGCGTATACTTGTGGACATTCCTATTGGTTTAGTAGATAGCAAATACAATTTCAAGAGCAGGTTTTGTGATATAGAGGCTCGAAGACTATTAAGACCAAACAGGCAATCCAGTGTTTTTCCCACTCCTTGTAGAGAAGCCATCTATGCAAGAAACTATGAAAGCGCTTGCGACATCAACGAAGAAGTTACAGGTAAACGACTGACAAAACAAACATGGGGGATAGTTCCAAAAATTAGAGAAATGAATGATTTTCTTATAGCCATAGATTCTGCGAAGGGAAAAATAATAGAAACTCATCCAGAGATTTGTTTCTGGGCTCTTGCTGGAAAGTCAATGGAATATTCCAAAAAGGAGATTGAAGGTTTTAGTGAAAGAAAAAAGGTACTGCAAGAAATTTGCACTTCCACAGATGAAATTGTGCAGAGTGCTCTTTCCAAATACAGACGTAAAGATGTAGCAAGAGATGATATTCTTGATGCCCTGGTCGCCTCTGTAACAGCAAAATTGGCTTTTCAGAGGGGACTAAAATCTATCCCCGAAATTCCTGAAAAAGACTCTCAAGGTCTTCCTATGCAGGTGGTTTATACAAAGGTTTGCTAATAGGATTCGCAGTGCCGGAAAAAGAAACTACAAAGATCAAGTACAGAAATTACAAGGACCAAGCTGGATCTTCAAATCAGAGGAAAGCAGATAAAAAGTTTAGTGCGGGGTTATAGGTAACTCAATAAATGTAAGTCAATTTTTTGTACGCTGTTTCGTGAAATTTATACAAAATTTATTTTTTATAAACTTGCCTTAGAGGTTGTTTTAA
>DATMYS010000504.1:0-5406 GCA_035560835.1 Methanosarcina sp. | reverse complement strand
GATTTTAAAGATTTTTATAGATTATTTATCTAAAAAATTAGTTTTTAGAGTGTACTTTTATTGGGGGAATTCTAAATGCATATCTATCCCAAAATAAGCATTCTATATTCTTAGTTTTGACATTGATTTGGAAGGACCCTAATTCAGACTTATACAGTGCATTTTTCTCTGAATAATTATGTCCTAATTTATATATTGATAAAAACCGGAATACTAATTATGTATCTTGAAAATAAATGAAGGTAGGATTTTGGATTTAATTTTTTCCTGCAGAATTCGGTACTATTAATTTAAGCCGATATCAGAATTGATCTGCGAAACTTTGAGGAGGACTAAATACGGAGATTAGAGAAAAAAAAGCCATGGGAGCCAGAAATTTTCTTTACCCTATGCCCATTACTCTCGTAGGGGCTTGTGTAAACGGAAAGCCAAATTACCTGACAGTCGCTTTTTGCGGAGTCGTACAGGCAAGCCCTCCTATGATCGCGGTGACCCTGGGGAAAATGCACTATACAAATGAAGGAATAAGGGAAAACCAGTGCTTCAGTGTAAATATTCCTTCCAGATATATGGTGGAGGTTACGGACTACTGTGGTATAATCTCCGGAAAAAGAACAGATAAATCCGAAGTTTTCGAAACCTTCTACGGAAAGCTTGAAAAAGCCCCAATGATCCGGGAATGTCCGGTGAATCTTGAGTGCAGGCTTGTAGATATCCTAAATCTCGGAGGCGCGAGTGAGGTTTTCATAGGAGAGATTGTTGAGAGTTACGCAGAGGAAAGGTATCTCTGCAATGAAATTCCTGATATTGAAAAAATCAAGCCTATAGTTTTTTCCATGTATGATAATAATTACTGGGCAATAAGTGAGCACCTGGGTAAGGCCTGGTCTATAGGAAAAAGGTTTGCTGAAGACAATAACGAAAAAAGAGCTGAAAACGATGAGCGAGAGAAAAATAAACCTAGTTGCAGGTGTGATTGAAGGGAATAAGAAAAACGTATAACTAGGTAATTATCCTTTTATTTAAAAGGCTATTGGGAAGATTCTCTTTAGCTCACAGGTTCTTTATTCAATGGGAAAGGGGGATTACTACGTGAAAATAATAGTATTCAGCGGGAGCCATAAAGGCAAGGAAGGAAACACTTTAATTATGGTTGAGGAATTCCTGAAAGGAGCAGAAGAAGCCGGGGCAGAAACCGAAAATATTTTCCTGATTGAAAAAAGAATTGGATATTGCAAGGGAAAATTTGAATGCTGGCTCAAGACCCCTGGAAGCTGCACAATAAGGGATGATATGGACGATCTGCTTCCCAGATTTGTGGCTTCGGATATTGCAGTATTCGCATGTCCCGTGTATTTCGATAATATCCCTGCTGTTATGAAAAACTTCATAGATAGACTTGCTCCTGTGCTTTTGCCTCATTTTGATGAAGATGAAATGGGGGAGTACAGGCACGCAAAGCGCTATGAAAAGCTTCCGAAAATTGCCGTGATATCAAATGCCGGGCTACCGGGCCAGACAAACTTTGAGGTTGAAAGCCTTTTTTTCAAGAGGCTTGCAAGAACTTTTCACACTAAACTCGTTGCTGAGATTTACAGAGGAGAAGGGGAAATCTTCAGGGGCAAAAACAATATCATGCTAAAACCTCTCCTGGGAAAATACAAGAAATTGCTCCGATGCGCAGGAAGAGAACTCGTAGAGAACCAAAAACTCTCAGAAAAAACAACTCGAGAACTCGAAAAGCCAATTGTGCCTGCAAGCCTGTACATAAAATTCGGGAACGAAGAATGGGACCGGCTTTACGAGGAAAATAAGCTTGATTAAAAATGTTGTAAAAAAGCGTAAAAAAGTCACAAGCTGTATGGATGATCAAAAAGATTCAGTTCCCGCAGTGCAGTTGTTTTCTCTGCTTCCGGCATATCAGGGCAGGCGGTATATAGTATCAAGGATCTCATCCGACAGCCCCATTTTTCTGGTTTTGTCCCTTGTAAATTAAAATCAACCCTTTTGAAAAAAGGGTTGATCGAAAACTCTTGGCAACGTTAGGGTTTGATGAGAACCTTATCTCCAAATCCTATCGGCGTGATCACAACCCTTTTGCAAAAAGGCTTGACCGAAAAGTCCCTGACAGCGCAGCATGATCAACCGGCGCAACGGTTGCGGCACAACGGTTGCTACAAAACTTTCCGCGATTTCTTAATTAGTCTCCAAACCGCCTTCTATAAGGTTTTCCAGACTGTGTTCCATGTAAGGGGCATTGCTCCTGTTAATCAGTTCCTGACAGACTTCTGCCGACTTTCCATCCATTGCAAGGGCTCCGTTATCAATCAATACAGCCCTGTGGGCAACTTCCCTAACAAAATCCATATGGTGGCTCACAAGCACAATGGTTGTGCCAAAGCGTTCGTTGATTCTTTTTAAAGAGTTTGTAACATCCCTGAGAGTTACAGGATCAAGGTCTCCAAAGGGCTCATCAAGCATAAGATACTCGGGAGAAGTTGCAAGGCTTAAGGCAATGAAAGCCCTGACATGTTCACCTCCGCTGATCTGATAAGGGGTCTTGTCAAGAATCTCCATTGGCAGGTCAAGGGCTTCAAATACTGGCCTTGCATAGGCATCGACATCAGCTATTGGGACTGTCGGAAAGAGTTCAAAATATATGGTGTCATTAAGATTCAGTTCCTGCAGTGCGGTTGTTTTCTCTTCTTCCGGCATATCAGGCAGGCGGTATATAGTATCAAGGGTCTCATCCGACAGCCCCATTTTTCTGGTTTTGTCCCTTGCGTATTCAATTGCACCTTGCTTTTTCATGCTTAGCCTGAACCGAATCTGTTCCCTTACCGTGGAGTTAACTGACATCGAGAATTCCTGGTTCATAATACTCATGATTCTGCGGAGCTCCATGCGCTTTTCGCTGTACTCGGTTACATCTACCCATTCTCCGTTGCAGATATACTCGACGGTCCCGCTCTTTGGCTTTACAAGCCCTTCCATGAGTTTCATAAGGGTCGTTTTTCCAGCTCCAGAGGACCCGATAAAAGCCAGAATCTCTCCCCTGTATACATCAAGGGAAAAATTCTTTATGTTAAGGACTTCCCCCATCCTGATGAGTGAATAGCGCTTTGAAATTTCCCTAACTTTGATACAGACCTCTTTCTTCTCGGGTTCAGCAAGCTCCTCCTTTGGCTTTATATCCCTGAGGAAATTTTTAAGTACCAAGGAGGGTTCTCCGTCGGCCGCAATTTTTCCATTTTCAAGGAAGATCAACCTGTCGGCAAGATAAGCGTGAATTTCCGGAAGGTGAGAAACTACTATAATTGGGATATTCAACTTCTTTTTCAAGCTCTTTATTACATCAAGAACTTCCTGTTTTGTGTCCGGCCCGGTCATTGTAACAGGCTCATCGAGGAGAAGAAGTTTCGGCTTTGCGGCAAGCTGCCTTGCCATAACAACTCTCTGTTTTTCTCCCCCGCTCAGGAGATTGGTGGAGTGAAGCGCCTTATTCTCAAGGCCCACGAGTTTCATATACTCCATTGCTTCTTTAAACAGTTCATCATAATCATTATCTACACTGTGCGGAATATGTTCGTTTTGTGGAAGAGCTTCGTGCCCTACTCGAAGGTAGTTTAGCTTTCTTATAATATTTTCAATCGCAGGGCCGTTCCAGAGCCCGAAGTTTCGCTGAAGGTGTATTGCGCTTACGCTCTTCAGAAACTTTTCCCCTTCAATCCCTGAAGCAGGCGTTATAATTTCTCCATCTACTTTTACAGTTCCCTCCTGAAAGGGCTCAATTCCCCGGATGATGCGCAACAGTGTCGATTTTCCGCTTCCGCTGCGACCTGTTATCCCGAGAATTTCTCCGTCTTCCACCGTGAGGTCGATATGGTCCAGCACTCTTATCTTTTGGGAACGTACTTCATAATCTTTAACCAGGTTGGAAATTCTGAGCATAATCATACCTTTTAGTGTTAATCGTAAGTTAATGCCTGCCCCGAAATTTGTTATGCAATTCTGCCAGTTACGCGTGATAGTTTGTCTTTTTTCGCTGCAATTTTCGGATGCTTTTGCGCCAGTAGAATTTGTACTAAAACAGGAGTCAGATATTACCTTATAACTATTTATTACAATCGGCTGCTGTAATTTGACCTGAACAGTCTCAAAAATAGTTATGGCAACTCAAAATTTTATGAGACATGCCGCGCATCAATTTAGAGTTAAAAGAAGAGCTTTCTGGTATGAAAAAGTTATTTACTGCTTGATTTCATCGATTTTGGTCTTAAAGAAATCTGATTAAGTAAATAAGCAAATTTTAGTTCTTTTTGAGTGTTAAAAAAGCCTGCGCTCCGGAAAAACGTCCCCTGAAAAAATAAATAATTTAGAAAAACGGCAGAATTAAATAAGTCTTAAATAAGTCCTTTCATACATGAAAGCAGGCAGCACACCCTGAATATTTTCTATAGGGTTCATCTTTTTATGGCTGATACAATCTCAGCCACTTTTGCAGTAACATCCCTTACTTCTTCAAGAACAGTGCCGGTAACTATCATATCCGCACCTGCCGCTGCACAGAGTTTTGCAGCCTCTGCACCTCTAATCCCACCGCCAACAATGAGTTTGTTTTCCCCGAGCACTCGCTTGACAGCTCCTATCATCTCAGGATTGACAGGCTTGTCAGCTCCGGATCCGGCTTCAAGGTAGGTATAATGCATGCCCAAGTATTTGCCTGCAAGGGCATATACTGCGGCAATTTCAGGTTTCTTCCTGGGAATCAGTTTTGCGTCCCCTACCCAGCCAACAGTCCCTCCAGGCTCGACTATCAAATATGCCATGGAGATAGGTTCTATCTGGCTCTTGTATACAAGCGGAGCTCCCAGTACCTGGTTTGTGATCACATACCCCAGATCTCTCGAGTTCAGGAGGCTCATGAAAAATACGGCGTCTGCATACCTGCTAAGCCCGGCTGAACTTCCCGGAAAAAGAATGGTGGGGACATCTACCTTTTCTTTTATCTTTATGACGGTTTCATCAAGCAGGGTTCCCGACGCTCCGGTTGAGCCCCCTATCATGATGGCATCGGTGCCTCCCTCGACTGCTGCAAGGGCGATTTCAGCGGCTCGTTCAGGCGTTTGGGAAGCGGGATCGATAAGGGTAAGATGAACTTTTCCTTCCTGATCAATGATTTTCTGAAGGTGTGCTTCCACCTGCAAAAAAGATCATGCTCCCTTGGATTCCTTGGATTTTACCCGAAGAGCACTGTAGCCGCATTTTCTGCAGCGGGTTGCTCTTATTGCATTCCTGGCATTGCATCGCATGCAAATTTTTTTATTTAATAATCTTTCTTCTGCTTCTGGAAAACGAGCCATTTTTGTCACCTGCTATTATTTTCAATATTGATTAGGTATATAG
>DATMYS010000503.1:0-2142 GCA_035560835.1 Methanosarcina sp. | reverse complement strand
AAATCTCAAAAATAAGAGCTTTCATTTTAAGGTGAATCTGCTTCCAAGTTACAGGACCCTCTTTTAACACTCGTAAAGTGTTAATTTGTTCGTTTTTACGAGATTATTCGCTGACCAGGCTATCGTTTCCACCTATTACTGAATATATATTTTAAATAATACAGATAATTATTTATAAACAATCAGATCTGTATTTATGTTAGTTATGTTGAAACTAAAAGAAATAAAGAATAATGCAAAAAAGTACATAGAGCTATGTAAACTTATATATGCAGATCCTCGAACCCCAAAAACTGCAAGAATATTATTATGGATCGCCATAGGTTACGCATTATCACCAATTGATTTAATACCGGATTTCATACCTGTAATTGGACACCTCGATGACATAGTAATTGTTCCTATTCTTTTGTATATTGCAATGAGATCAGTACCCAAAAACGTATACATGGAACATTATGTCCAGATATTAAGAAAATAAGTTTTTAGCCAGAAAATACGATATAATTTTCAGGTTTTCGCTTTTCAAATTCTATTCAGGCTTTATTTAGGTTATATTCATTCACTATTCAGGTTCTATTTAGGCACAAGGCTGTAAAATTACTTCAAATTTAGCAAAGGATAGCTTAGCTTTATCTCAGCCAGAGGAAAACAAAAAATAAAATCTTTTTCGGACCTGTTTTGCTGAACATTTGTTCCTAAAAGTATATGCCCGTTTGAAGAGAAACAATACTTAACTTTACCAGATGTATTTTTGAAGCCGATTCGAGTTTGGTAGAACAGGATTTCGATTGAAAGGGATTCAAACCGAGTTTCGATATTGGGGGTATGAGGAAATGTTACTCATGGATATAATAACCTGGGAGCCTAAAGACTCCATGAAAGTAGCGGAATTCTATGCGAATTATGAATACCCTAAGGGAATAAAAGTAATCGACGAGTGGACTGACCTTACTGGCTACCGCACGTTTATAATTTATGAAACTGACGACGAAAAAACGTATGCCGCTTCCGTGGTTCCTTTCATGGGGCTGTGCAGGTTCGAGACCTTTCCGGTTATGAAACTGGACAAATTTATGCAGCTGGCCCAAAAACTTGCCGAGAAAACCGGAGGAAAAGGGCACGGCGTTGAGCAGGGCGAGGGCGAAGAAACCTCAGAAGAACTTTTTAAGCAAATAGAGAACCTTGAAAAGAGAATTGAACGCCTTGAACACCATTCTTTTATTCAGCAGGAAGATGTAACGTGAAACTTAGATCCGACATAAAAATCTAGATCCAACTTGAAAACTTAGTTCCAGCGTAAAAACTTAGATCCTATGTGGAAACTTAGACCCGACGTGAAAACTTAGTTCCAACGTAAAGACCCAGTTCCGACGTGAAAACCACGATCTGAAACCGGACTTTATTCCGGCTGAGAATTTTTACCTCAAATTCATTTTTCAAGTGCACTTTCAAATTTTTCCTCTTTCATGCGGTAGATCTGCCACCCATCTGCAGGGTCTCCTCCAAGATGTTCGTAGAATTTCCTGGCAGGATTCCAGTTAAGTACTGCCCATTCCATTCTTCCGCAGTTTCTTTCTTTTGCAAGCTTTACACAATGGAGAAACATTACTTTCCCGATCCCTTTTCCCCGGAACTCGGGCTTTACGAAAATGTCCTCGATATAGAGCCCCGGCTTCCCCACAAAAGTAGAGAAATTGTGAAAAAAGACCGTAAAACCGGCAGGCGACCCTTCCAGTTCGGCAAAGAAAACCTCAGCATAGGGCCTTTTTCCGAACATGGCCTCCGCCAGGGTTTCTTCTGTCGCTGTGACCAGGTGGGAAAGGTTTTCAAACCTGGCAATACCTTTGACGAACTCAAGAATCAGGGGGACATCTTCAATTTCTGCGGCGCGGATTTTCAAATCGGGTTTTACTCCGTCCACTACGGGTTTTGTTTTATCCTCTGTAAGTTTTATTTCAGGCTCTGACATTTTTCGATTCCTTTATTAAATCGATAGATCTAGATAATTTTATAGATTTAATGAAACTGAATTTATAAGACTGAATTATTAGGACTTACGCATTTGAAGTACAAAATCAAGTACAATTGGCGTTGTGATTGATTTTGTATTTTAGACAGTTAAGGGTTTAATGCTATTGA
>DATMYS010000502.1:0-7630 GCA_035560835.1 Methanosarcina sp. | reverse complement strand
AATGGAGAGTTATAAATCTAATACTTTCCTTGGTATTATTGTATCTCCTTTTTTCACAGTTTAATTGGGGAATCATTTTGTTTTTCATTTCTGCCTTTTGTTTGATAGTTTTGTTTTATTATTTTAATTTTGATTCAACTGGCCTAGTAGTGCTTCTTGTCTTTGGTTCATCTCTTGGTTGGAAACACACTCTAGGATTTCTATCTGGATTTTGTTTGACGGCTTTTCTGTATTACCTTACAGACATATACTGGGAAAAGAGGAATGGGAAAATAATACTTGTGTACGGGAGTAAAATGCCAGGGATCTACATTGTAAATGCATGAATGGAGGGACACTATGACTCTGGAATACATCAGGAAACTTATGGGTTGGTGCCCGAATGCAAAAGCACTTGAAACCGGATCTAGAATTAGCCCTGTTAATCTTGAAGCGTATGATCGATCTCGAGGAGAAAAAGCCAGGAGCCCCATGATTCTAAGCCGTTTTTCCAGGCTTGATATCCGGCTACTCCTACCAACCCTTTTCTTAACTCCTCTTTACACAGTTATGCTGTTCGTAAAAGGTGTAAATTTTGAGTTCTTCTTTTTGGGCATTTTGTTTTCTTTGCTGATAAATTTACTTTTCCGGAAAAATCAGATACGTGAGTACGGTGCCGCAGCAAAAAAACCTACTGTCCATTATGTCTCTAAAATAGTACTCTTCTTTGTTTTCTTATCCCTAATTTTGTTTTTGAGTTTCCCACCTATGGTTTTCTTGTCTTATACACCTTCTTCTATTAACTCTCAGTCAATGTACTCTTTTATTGCAGCAACTTGGATTCTTACTATGTGGGGAGCCTGTCTTCAGCTATTTTACTGGGAGAAGAAAAATCATATGAAAATTTATATCAAAAATGAAAATGGCTTCCAGAAGACCTATGCTGTTTGGGAAAGGAAGGAGAACTATGAATTGGGAAGCAAAATGCATTAAAAAGTTTATGGGATGGTGCCCGAATGCAAAAGCACACGGAGCCAGACAACAAGCTGATCCTGAAAATTTTGCTTCCGATATTCCAGACAGAGCGAGGGGAGAAAACAGAGATTTAAAGGATCCTAGATGGCTCCAGAAAGAAAGTAATCAAATTCTTCTATTTGCTATTTTTTTAACGTTTGTTTATCTCCTGATATATAATCAGATAGGTTTAAACCTGATCGCTTTACTTGTCGGAGTATTAACTTCCCTATTTCATTTTGCACTTTACTGGAATAAGCGGATTCAGCGATACGACGCCATTGCGAAAAAACCTGTTGTCCGTTATGTCTCTAAAATAAAATCTCTTAGAGGTCTGCTAACCATAATTATTCTCCTTTTAAGAATAAGCGTAGTTCTCCTGCTTTCTTTGGTTCTCTTGCCCCGTATACTCGAGTTTGACTTTAAATCAGCGATATCTATTTTTCTCTCAGGTCTTTGGTTCCTTATGTGGGGCTTCTATTTCCAACTAATTTATTGGGAGAAGAAAAATCACATGAAAATTTATATAAAACGTGAAAATAGCTTCGAGAAGATGTATGCTGTTGGGGAAAAGGAGGGAAAGCTATGAATCGGGAATCCAAACTCATAAAAAAGTTGATGGGATGGTGCCCGAACACCAAAACATATGAAGCTGAAGCCAGAAGACATGTTAGCCTTGAAAATTTTGATTCCGATATTCCAGACAGAGCAAGGGGAGAAAACGGAGATTTAAAGAACCCTGGATGGCTCCAGAGAGAAAGTAATCAAATTCTTCTATTTGCTATTTTTTTAACATTTGTTCATTTCCTTATATATAATCACATGAGTCTTCCCCCATCCCTTTTCGCATCATTACCTCCCCTATTTTATTTTGTATTTCACTGGAATGAGCGGATTCAGCGATTCAACGACATTACGAAAAAGCCTATTGTCCGCTATGTCTCTAAAGTATCATATCTTTGGGTTTTGATAATCATAGTTTTTATTGCTCTGCTTATGTTGCTCACTTATATGATAAGACAATCTTGGCACTCAGCCTTATTCGGACTTTCAATTCTTTTGTTCTTTGCGTGGGGAGGTTATATTCAGTTAATTTACTGGGAGAAGAAAAATCACACGAAAATTTATATAAAACATGAAAATAGCTTCGAGAAGATGTATGCTGTTGGGGAAAAGGAGTGAGAAATGTGAGCCTTAAAGTTGAAAACATAAAAAAGTTGATGGGCTGGTGTCCTAATGTCAGAACATCTGAAACCAGACAGCACATTAATTTTGAAAGTTTCGAATCTGGCATCTCGGATAGAGAAAAAGGAGATAACGGGAATCAAAAAAATTCCGGATGGCTCCGAAAAATGAGCAATTATACTCTCTTAATTAACACTTTATTTACACTCGTGTATATCCTAACGATTAATCACCTTGGCCTAAAACTAGCTTTTTTACTCGCTGGATTTTTCATTTTTGTAGCGCTTATTGTCCTTGACTGGAAGAAGCAGATGCGAAGATATGATACCCTGGCACAGAAACTCATTTGCGAGAATTCCGGCATGAGAAAAGTGTCTCAAATAATGAAACTAATTTTCTATGCATTTCTTTTTTATTGGATTTTTTCTGGAAATGTGGCAAGAAATCATTCTATGCAAGTAATCATTTCATTTATGGGTGGTTTCCTGGTCGGAATGTGGCTTGGTTATTTCCAGCTAATATATTGGCAAAAAAAGAATCACAAGATAATTTATTTAGATAAAAACTACGGAAAGTGGAAAAAATCATACATAATCCGGGAGAATAAATAAATGTCCAATAAGACTTTTGTTTTTGATCAGATCAAAAAGTTTATGGGTTGGTGTCCAAACGCAAAAACGCTTGAAACCGGAACCCGGATTAGCTCTGCTAATGTTGAAGCAAACGATCAATCGGAAGGAGAAAAAGCAAAAAATCCGATTATTCCTAGCCAGTATTCCAGGCTTGATATATATCTTCTCGTGCTACCAATTGTCTTCATTTCTGTTTATATAAAACTGCTTCAAAAAGGTATAAATACAGAGGCTTTCCTTCTTGGCCTTTCACTTTCTTTACCGATCTATTTACTCGGTTGGAAAAAGCAAATGCATCAATACGATGCCGTGAAAAGAAATCCTGGCGGTCCTCCTTCCTTTAGAAAAACATTTGCTTGTGTGGTCTTATTCCTATTTTTGGGTTTCACTTTGCTCATGGCTTTCTTGCCTTCTATCTCGTCTCGTGCAGCTTATCTTCTTAATAATCAGGCACTGTACTCTTTCGTTTCAGGAACTCTGGTTCTGATGTGGAGCTTTTATTTCCAGCTAATTTACTGGGAAAGGAAAAACCATATGAAAATTTATATAAAAAATGAAAAAGGGTTCCAAAAGATGTATGCTATTGGGGAAAAGGGGTGAGAGCTATGAATCGGGAATCCAGATGCATAAAAAAGTTGATGGGATGGTGCCCGGTTTGCAAGAATATGGCACCGAAAATAGAATCCCCTTTTATCCCTAAAAATTGGATACCAGTTTCCAGAAAAACAGGAAATCTCCCCGAGTTACGAACTTCAAATGTAGTTTTTCCTGCAAACATAGCTCTAATCATGACATTTCTTATGATAAGTTTCAACCTGCTACTGTTCCTGAGGTATCTGTGGGGCATACCCCTCTTTCTGGCAGTCCTTTTCCTGCTCAGCTGTTCTTGCTACTTGTTAGCTCTCAAAACCTACGACTCAGCAGTTCTGGTAGACGAAGTGGGAGTCCACCTGCAGGCTTTCATATTCAAAAAGCTAATACCTTACAATAATATTGAAAGTATAACAGTCTCTAGGACTAATAAAAAATCAAAGAAAATATACTTTCTTCTGATTATTTTAGGATTTGCCACTTGCGGACTCTTGAGCTACATGGCTGTAGTAAAAGGAGAATGGGATATACTTCTACAATGGGTTTCCCTGCTTCCCTTTGTATTTATCATGAAATGGAAGCAAAAAACCCGATTTTGGAATGGAAATACAAGGCTTCACATAAAAACCAGACACAAAAAGTGGTATGAGTGGACCTGGGCCTCTTACAATTCCATTATCACAGATGAAGCCTCGGCTGCAGAAATAAAATTATCTATTGAAAAGCATTGTGAGGGTTTATGAAATGGCTTTTATTGAAACTGTTCGGAAGTTGACGGGCTGGTGCCCAGCCTGCAAGAAAACGGCACAGCAGACAAGACGGTCCTGCGACTTTGCAAACACAGCCATAGTTTCCGGAAAAACAGAAAACACCACTAAATTCCGAACCACAAACGTGATCTTCCCTGCAAATACAACTCTATTTATTTTGCTTTTTGTAATATGCTTCAACCTGCTCGTGACGCATACAGAAGATACTTCTCTCTTCTTGGTCGGCCTCTTCCTGCTGAACATTCCTTGTTACTCATTAGTTCTCAAAACCTTCGAGGCAGCAGTTCTGGTAGATAAATCAGGAGTACACCTTCAGGCCTTCAGATTGAAGAAATTTAATATTCCTTATGAAGAAATTGAAAGTATAAAGTCATACAGGCTTGAAAAGCGTTCAAAAGAAATGTCCCTTTTCCTAGTAATCGGAGGAATTGCCTTCTGCGGATTCGTGGTTTACATGGCTGTAGTAAAAGGAGAATGGAAAATACTTCTGCTATTAATCTCACTGCTCCCCCTCATTCTGTTTGCAGCGAGGAAGCAAAAAACCCAGTTATGGGACCTGAATACACAGCTGTATATCAAGACTAAACACAAAAAATGGTATGAATGGGATTCTTATTATTCCCTAGTTATGGATGAAGTCTCGGCTGCAGAGATAAAATCATCTATAGAAAGGCATTGTGAAGGCGTATAAAATGGTTTTTGTGAAATATTTTAAATAATTGAGGAATAACATTCACGAAAAATTCCTTTAAATTTGTCATGGAGAACAAGTAAACTCTTATTTCAGACTTTTAATAAGCTCCTGAAAGCGCTTTTCATCCACTACCTTCTGGGTATTGAGCATCCTCTTAAACTCATCGACGCTTTTTTCCCCACCTTTCCCCTCAAGTTTGTCCTTTAATTCCATTGAGGCCCGTAGAAGCCCAGTTGCTTCCTCGTAGATGGCTTCAGCCTCTGATTTTGTAAGCTCTTCGGTCTCCAGCAGTTCTTCGTCTGCCTTTGACTTTTCATTCAATTTTAGGATAAGAGCTCTGATTTCGGCAGCTTTATTTGTGTCGAGTGATTCTTTTTCGCTCAGCTCTCGAACCAGATCCCTGAGTCTGTACTCGCGCCCATCAATCTCTACGCTTTCAGGGATTTTCTTTCCTGCCCAGGCAAAATCACTCCTTAGGTTCCAGAGGAGCTTATTGCGTTCTTCGTAACCAAGATATTCTTTATCTGCCTCTTCCGTGTTATTATTGCTTTCTATCATGAGCAATTTCCCCTGAAGATAATAGCAGTTAAAACTGCAGGATCATATTCTAATTACACTGAACTATTATCCTGATCACTTCAGTTCCATGAGAGAACTCCAAGATAAAAGTAAAAATTGATTTTTTAGCTTACAGAAAGCCATATTTATAGCAAATTATTTACAGCAAATTTTCGGCTATATTTTCCGAAATTACGTGTTCGCAGTACAGGCAGCGTAGAGTTACCCCTTCTTCTTCGGACTGGAGCACGGAAAATTTGGATTTTATGGGTTCACTACTGCTAGAAATACAGTTTGAGTTGATACAGCGTACAACGCCTTCAACATAAGAAGGAAGTACAACGTTATTTTTCTGAACTACTTCAAAATCCCTTATAATATTGATAGTGGCTTTCGGAGATATAAGGGCAATCCTGTTAAGCTCTTCGACGCTGAGTTCCTTGCCTTCAATCTTTACAACATCTTTTACGCCTGCTGCACCAGGTGCATTCATAACAAAGCTGATAGTAGCTCGAAAAGCACTGGAAATTCCAAGTATACGCAGAACATTCAAGGCCTGTCCAGCCTTTATATGGTCGATCACCGTTCCATTTTCAATTGCCTGAATTTTCAGGTCTCGTTTTTCCTTCATTCAATCACTCCCGTAGCAAGCGCAAGAAGTGCCATCCGTGTAGGAACCCCATAGAAAGCCTGCTCGAAATAACATGCATGCGGCGTTGAGTCCACCTCAGGGGAGATTTCATTGACCCTTGGGAGAGGATGAAGAATCTTGAGATTCGGATCTGCATTTTTCAGCAAGTCACCTGTAACCTTCAACCTGTTTTTGACCTTCTCATACTCTTCAGGATCAGGGAAACGTTCCCTTTGAACCCTTGTCATATAAAGAACCTCGACATCTTCAATTATTTCTTCGAGGGACTCAGCCTCTCTGATCCTGATCTTATTCTTTTGAAGATCTCTGACAATCTCCAGAGGCATCCTGAGTTCAGGAGGCGAAACCAAAGTTATTTCAGCTCCGTACAGGGATAGGGCATGGCATAGGGAATGAACCGTTCTTCCATACTTCAGATCTCCTGCCATAGCAATTTTCAGACCCTCTAGATGGCTTTCCCTGCGAATAGTATAAAGGTCAAGGAAAGTTTGCGTAGGGTGGTGTAGAGAGCCGTCTCCACCATTGATTATAGGGACACTTGAAAATTCCGCAGCCATACGTGCCGATCCGTCAAGAGGATGACGCAACACTATAAGGTCTGCATAGTTACTGATTACGCGGATAGTATCGGCAAGATTTTCTCCTTTCATTACTGAACTTGCCTCCACGGCACCCAGGTTGAGAACCTGCCCTCCAAGTCTCTGCGCAGCAGCCTCAAAAGATAGTCTTGTCCTTGTGCTTGGTTCAAAAAAAAGAAGAGCTATTATTTTTCCATCCAGCAACCGGGATCTTTCTTCACCTCTGGCAACAGGTTCAAGCTTTTCTGCCGTATCCAGAACGTAATCGATTTCTTTCCGTGAAAAGTCTTTCATAGAGATGACGTGTCTGTTCTTAAATGACATCCTGTTTTCATAAAGTAGTTCCCAGAGATATAACCTTTGCTCCAGAAATTTCTAAGAATATTGAAGGAATTAAATCCTGTCACTGTATCTCAGTTCTGGCATTTTTACTCAGACACTTTTTTAATAAATTCAAGCCAGAGCTTCGCGTCTTTAACCCTCTGATTAGCGAATTGTTCCTGAAAATGTTTTGTATTTTGTTTGAAAGTTCCGCTCTCAATCTCCTTTAAATCTGTGATTGCACGCAATAAGCCTGCAGTCTCATGATAGAGCGTTCTTGCTTCTTCTGGAGTAAGGGGCTTTTCTTCAAGTTCCTTTTCGTCATTCGTTTCCTTTGCTGAAAGAATTTCAATGCATTTATCTATCCTGGATTTCTCATCTGCACTGAGTTCTTCTTTTTGAATCAATTCCCATATATAGTTGTGCAGAGAATAAGTTTCTCCCTCAAACTCAACATAATCCGGGATATACTGACCTACCCAGAAAAGGCGAGAATGCAAAGCCGAAAGTAACTGCCTGCGTTCCTCATCGGTTATATGATTTTCAGATCCCTTTTTCTCGTATATTCCAATGTTTTTCTCCATTGTCCTCCCCCAGGAGATATTATACATCCATCGAATTGCTATGACAACTAGCTAATATTTATTCTTTATCTG
>DATMYS010000501.1:0-3144 GCA_035560835.1 Methanosarcina sp. | reverse complement strand
AAACTATTTAATTTTTTTTGGAAATTTTCGCGGCGGAAAATATTAAATATAGGACTTATGCACTGGGGATACAAAATCAAGCACAATAGACACTGCAGTTAAACAAGAGTTTTAAAAAGTTAAAGGTTTAACGCTATTGATTTCTCTTTCAACCGCGTAAGTCCTAAAATAAAGAAACGTGAGAAAATTTCAAAAACTTCTGATTAGTTCCAGAAGAAATTCTTCTTACACTGTACTTGCCCAAGAACCTGCCTTTAAAGAGGAATTAGCTCGACAAGCATTCCGTCTTCGAATGGATATCTTTCAATAATAGTAAGCCTTGATCCGGAAGGCTCCAGTTCTTCTTTAATGCCTTCTTTTAACTCTTCAAGTACCCACCAGGCGATATCAATTTTCCCGTTTTTTATTTCAAACAATTTGGATGGGATTTCCATGCTCTGCAGAGTTTTTTCTGCAAGTTCCTGGTCTCCTCCTTCAATTACCCCATATACCAGAGTGCCGTCTTCTGTGATCTCATCAAACTCTCTTGCGGTGTTCTTTGCAATCCGCTGAAATCTTTTGCGGAGCTGGACTGCATCCTTATAAATTGAGGAACAAAAGTGGGCCTTTTTACATTTCGAGAAGGCAATCCCGGCAAATTTACAGGATCCGGCAGCTGCACTGGATGTGTCGGATTCAAGGCAAAATCCATTTTTCAGGAGGGCTTCGGAGTTATTATCGGAAAATTCCAGTTCATTCAGGTTAAGGAAAACTTCCATTTCTTCTGCAAAAGCTGCAACCTTCTCCACCCCTTCAAGGGCAGGAATCTCGATTCCAGCTTCGATTCCGAGCCCTTTTGCATTTTGCAGAGCATCTGCATATCGACTGTTTTTAAGATATTTCCAGCATTCCTGCGGCGGGTGAAAACGTATTTCATCAAGGCCTGCATCTGCGAGTTTTTCAAGAATCTGCCTGTCAGGAGCCAGGGAAGTATAGAGATGGATGTGGTGACCTTTTCCGAAAGAAGCTTTGAGCATTCGGATATAGTGCAGGACTTTTTCGATTTTCAGCAAGGGCTCTCCGCCTGTAATTCCCGTCCCGAGAGCACTCATAAGCTCGGCTTCTTTCAGTAAATCCTCGTCAGTGTTTATAGGCCTCTCGTTCGCAAAAACGAGGTCTTTTCCTTGTCTTTCATCGGAAAGCGGGCAGTAAAAGCAGCTCCTGGGACAGAAACCTGTTACGAAAAGGACCATTTTGGCGCCCTCCTGGCAGAGTCTGCATCCTTCAGAGAGATAACTGTAAAAACAGCCGGTTTCATCTTCAGTGAACTTTTCCATACCTGAACCTGCATATTCTTTTTTTATATATAAGGCTTATTTTTAGTATCCATGTTGAAGTATGGAGACCCCATTATAAAGAAAGAGCTTTTCTCAGAAACTGATATATCATAAGGTGCTAAAGGTTCACTGATGTCAGAACAAAATGGATACGTTGTGGTTTTCGGCTGTAAAAGGTGTGGAAAATGCAAAGATATCTGTCCTGTGGACGCAATTTATGAAGAAAATGAGCTTGCGAAAATCGACCCTAAAAAATGTACCCTTTGCATGAAATGCATAGATGAATGCACGAACAGATCCATTATCTATATGGAATAAGGTGTTAATATGGGAAAGACTCCGATTAATGTGAAAGGGATTCCTACCAGCATGGAAGAAACTCAGGTTGATGTGGAAAAACTCACAGTTCATGGAAAAATTATAGATATTACAACCCCAATTTCCCCTTTTACACGGACTTTTCCCGGGGACCCGATACCTGCAATTGAAAGGATCTGTACTCTTGAAGAAGAAGGCTGTGCGGTCTCAAAATTAAGTTTTGGAAGCCATACAGGCACCCACGTCGATGCTCCTTCTCATATCCTGGAAAATGGCCTGGCTATTGACAAACTGGAACTAAAAAACCTCATGGGCACGGCTCTTATTCTCGATTTTTCACCACTATTAGGCGAACTGACTGCTGGCATTCTAGAAAAAGCCTTTCAGGACATAGGAGCTCCTGAAAATATCCCGATTCTTCTTCTGAAGACAGAATCTTTTTCCCGAAAACAGGGTAGCGCAGGTGAGGTCAGTTCCGCAGGCGCAGAGTCAGCTCCTCAAGGCATGGAATTCGGGAAGGAAGAATTTGACTTTGCATACCTTGAAGAAAGCGGAGCAGCCTGGATTGTCGAAAAAGGCTTCAAGACAATTGGAATTGATGGTTTTTCCGTGGATAACTTCTATTCCAAAACCCTATCTTCTCATCACATTCTTCTTTCAGGTAATGTAAACATAATAGAATGTCTTGAACTCAGCTCCATAGAAGCTGGAACCTATTTCTTCATCTGCCTTCCTCTCAAAATTGAAGGTTGTGACGGCGCCCCTGCAAGAGCCTTATTAGTTTCTTACTCTTGATCTTCTACTCTTGATCTTCTACTCTTGATTTTCTACTCTTGATTTCTCATTTTTGATTTTTTTTGTTTCCGAATTCCCTGGCATCCTTCAGAAGTGAGACATAGTGTACCTTATTCCATTCTGCGTGACCAGCTCGAGGAAGAACTCTCCTGAAACTGGATACTCGATTACAACTCCCGTTTTTTCAAAAAAAAACGGCGTCAGAGAGTTATCCTGGCTCCCTGAAGGCATCCATGTTCCTTCCGAATTTTGCTCGCCTTTTATAAAGTGTACTGTCTTTCCTTCAAGAAACAATCTCTTTTTAACTCCATTTTTATACTGGTAGATAATAGTGTTTTTTTCAAGAACCCATTCCGAATCATGCAGTTGCCCATTACATTCGGGATCAGGATCCACTCCGAAGCTAATGTACCTGACCGAAGTAGGAAAGGAAAATTTGAGGATACACATTGTCCCTTCAGGACTGTGACTCTCAGCAGAATCTCGAGCATATCCTTCCTGAATTGAACAGATAGACAGAGAAGCAGCCTCAACCTGGGCTTTAATTTGCGCCTCTTCCATGACAGGATTTACTGTATGCCAGGCCTGAGCTGCCAGAATAAGCACTGCCGCAAGCAGCCCGAGATATACAACAAGTTTTAGTGGAATAGTATCTGCGGCCGTGGTGTCTGAGGCAAGATTTCTCATCAAAGAGTTAACATGCTGTACATAATAA
>DATMYS010000500.1:0-5985 GCA_035560835.1 Methanosarcina sp. | reverse complement strand
AAAATAAGGTTGGAGATAAGAACTCATTTGGGAGATACTTTTAAAGAAATGAGTATCAAATTAGATTAGAGATTTGAAAAGCTAATTTGAGATCCTCATATGAATAAAACTTATTATAATATAGTTATAAATAGAACCTCTACTGAGAGATTGAAACTTGAGCAAGATAATCAACATTCAAAAGGATTTAAATATCAGGTTTTAGATAGTGAGTCGGGTCAAGTCGTAAGAAAAATTTTGGTGTAAGGATATTTTCATAACAACTTCTTTCAATGAAAATTCTTAAAAACGGAATTCTTTTTAAGGTGATATGGTGTCATATCAAAAGTTTGCAAAGGATGTTGGTTTTATCGGGGCAGTTCAGGTACTTACAAGCCTGGGAACTTTCTTCTTACTTCCGATAATCACAAAAACCCTTGGAACATACGACTACGGACTATGGGCTCAGATCAATGCTACTGTATCTCTTATTTCTCCCCTTGCACTGATGGGTCTCTCTATGGGTTTTGTCAGGTTTTTATCTTCTGAAACAGAACCCAAAGTAATAAGGGAAGCAGTCTATTCAATTCTCTTTTTTGTAACCATATCCGGCCTTTTTGCCTCATTTTTGCTCTATACATTTGCAGAACCTCTTGCAACCTTCGGCTTTAAAGATTCCCATGCAACTTATTTTATCCAGGCAGGTTCCCTTTTAATTCTTCTGAGTGTGATTGAGTCTATATCTCTTTTTTATTTCAGGGTTTTTAGGCAGATTCAGACATTTTTTTACTTGACCCTTTTTGAAACGTTTGGAAAATTGTTTTTTATTCTCTTTCTTCTCAAAATAGGATACGGGCTTCTTGGTGTAATAGCTGCCACTCTACTTGTACAGGGCTCCATTTTTTTAATTTCTTTTCTGATGATCGTATCACAGATGGGATTCGTTATCCCTCGATTTACTTACATAAAAGAGTACTTGCAATTTTCTCTACCGCTAACTCCCAATTCACTTATAAGGTGGATCACAGAATCAAGTGACAGATATATGGTTACTTACTTTCTAGGCCTTAGAAGCGTGGGCGTATATTCGGCAGCCTGTTCAATTGGCAGTCTTATATAACTTTTTGTAAGCTCTCTTCAGCTTATTCTTCTTCCCGAGTTATCAAAGCTGTTCGATGAAAATAGAATGGATGAAGTAAGAATTTATATGTCTCATTCTCTAAGATATTTCCTTCTTATCTCGATCCCTGCAGTCTTCGGGCTCTCAGCTCTTGCAAAACCTTTGCTCGGGATCCTTACCACTGACGATTTCCTTTCGGGTTGGTTTGTAATTCCCATTATTGCTTTCTCCGGTCTTCTGGCAGGAATCTTCCAAATATTCGTCAACACGATGCTTCTTATCAAGCAAACAAAAACTACGACCTACATCAATATTGTTGCAGCAGTTTCGAATGTACTGATCAACCTTCTGCTGATACCTTCTATTGGAATTGTTGGGGCTTCACTGTCAACCTTATTTTCTTACTTTTTAATGGCTGTACTTTGTATGCATATTTCCTTAAAACATTTTAAACTTGATTTTTATCTTCATGACATTGCAAAAAGTGTTCTGTCCTCAATAACTATGTATCTCTTTGTTTCCTACTTCGTTATCTCAAGCATCTTTGAGCTTTTTGAAATTGCAGGTATGGGTATATTTATCTATCTGGTTATGATGTTCCTAGTAGGTGGATTCAGCAACCACGAACTTTCTTTAATACGAAGGTACTTATTCAGAACTAAAAGCGAAGTCAAGCAGTAATTTCACCTTTATTTTTATGGCTCTTCGCTGTTTCGAGTGGGTAATTTATATTCACTTCCTATATGTAAGAGTGACATATCTAAAATTTAGAAACATTTACGGTTGAAAATCACATTCAGACTTGACGTTTATCTCTTTGGCCGAGCTACTTTTCAACTGAGTAATTATTTTCAACCCACACAGAATAGCGAAGAGCCATTTTATACTGGCCAAAAAAAAATGTTTAGGAAAAACTGGAATAAAAGTTAGTAAAATAACTTTTCTCCAAGTAATGCCCTCACCGTTTCCCTAACGCTTTTCTCTGATGTATAGACCGGTTTCCAGCCCAAACTTTTCATTTTTTCAATTCCTAATCTCATCTTTGGCACATCACCTTTCCAGCCCCTGTTTCCTCCTGTATAGGTAAATTCGACATTGTAAAGCCCCATTTCTTCTATAACAGCCTTTCCGATCTCTGTGGCACTGATGGTGTCCTCGGAACCGATATTAAAGATATTTACTTTTTCTTCGCTGTTCTCAATTAAAAACAATATCGCGTCAACGCACTCCGATACATGGAGGTAGGATTTTTCCTGCTTGCCATCTCCCAGGACTTCCAGCAGGTTAGCGTTTTTCCGGAGCTTTTTTATAAAGTCGACCGTAATTCCGTGCGTACTCCGTGGGCCAACGATGTTTGCAAAGCGAAATATCCATGCCTGCATATCGAAAGTATGAGAATATGATGTAATAAAAGCTTCACAGGCCAGTTTAGAGGCACCGTAGAGAGATATAGGAATAAGAGGGCCGTAATCTTCCGGAGTAGGCATAATGCTCGCTTCCCCATAAACTGTCGAGGTGGAAGTAAACGCAATTCTTTTGGTATTATTTTTCCTCATTGCTTCCAGAAGATTATAGGTCGCCAGAATATTCTGATCTAGATGAACTCTGGTGTCCGAAGCTCCGAGCCTGACATCAGGATTCGCGGCCACATGACAAACAAAGCCAATACCTCCACAGGCCTTCTCTATCGCCTCCTGGTCAAGAAGGTCTCCTTTTATCAGGGTAAAGTCCGGGTTTTCAAGATGAGTTTCTATAAATTCCATTTTTCCTGAACTCAGGTTATCAAAAACAGTAACTCTGTTACCCTTTTCTATAAAGTGATCTACGAGGTGGCTCCCTATAAAACCAGCTCCTCCTGTCACAAGTATTTTACTCTTTGCAGGCATGAAAAATTCTCCAAGCAATCCTTCCAAATAATCTTTCTTTCCATTATTACTCTATAATGTCTTAAAGTAATCAGAAAATGCTTTTATCTTATTCCGTACATGAGGGCGTGAGTAAATAACTAGGTAAAATTAAAGATTTTTTGGTTAAAAAGTATTTTTAACCCAACTGTATGAATAACCTTTTCACAAAATTCCTTTTACCGGAGAGTTTATTTTGACCGTTAAAAAAGCGCTTATTCCGGCGGCTGGCCTTGGGACCCGTTTCCTGCCTGCCACTAAGTCAATGCCAAAAGAAATGCTTCCTATTATTGACACACCTGTGATCCAGTACGTTGTAGAGGAAGCTATTGCCTCGGGAATTGAGGATATAATCATTATCACAGGCAGAGGCAAAAGGGCAATTGAAGATTATTTCGATGATTCTCCTGAACTTGAGATGCATCTTGCAAAAAAGCACAACACTGAACTTCTTAAGCTTGTCAAGGACGTATCTTCCCTTGTGGATATTCATTATATTCGCCAGAAAGAACCCAACGGGCTTGGGGACGCAGTCCTCAGGGCAGAAAACCATATTGGAGACGAACCTTTCGCCGTGCTTCTCGGAGACGATATTATTGTGAATGACAAGCCATGCACTGCACAGCTCATTGAGAATTTTGAAAAATATGGGAGATCCACGCTTGCAGTGGAAGAAGTTCCTCATGAAAAACTAAGTAGTTACGGAATCATAAAAGGGAAACCTCTTAATAATTCTCTTTATATTCTTGAGGACATTGTCGAAAAACCGTCACCTGAAAATGCTCCCTCCAATCTGGGAGCGATAGGACGTTATGTTTTTACCCCCGAAATCTTTGACTGTATAAAAGAAGCCGGGACCGGAGTGGGAAATGAAATCCAGCTGACTGACGGGATTCGGATCCTTAACAGATCGCAGATGATCTACGCATGCAGGTTCAAAGGAAAAAGATTCGATACAGGCGATAGGTTAGGGTACGTAAAATCAATAGTGGATTTTGCCCTTGAAAACGAAAACCTTAGAGAAGACGTACTTGAGTACCTAAGAGAAATTCTAGCAGGGGTAAAGGAACCTTCAGACAAATAAAATCCCATAAATAAGGCATTTAGAGGTCAGCGAAGTTAACTTATTTTAATTTGTGTCAAAAAGGGAAATAATTTCTGCCGGTTTTTACCAGCAGAGCCCCTCACAATCTACGTTTTTCGCTTTAATTACCCTCCTTCCATCAATTATTATCTTTTCTTTCATGACTTCAAATTCAGAGTCAAGTTGCTTGAACTCATCCCATTCTGTCATTACAAGGCAGGCGTCAGCACCTTCAAGAGCATCTTTAGCTTTCTCAGAGTATTCAATTGTTGGAAAAATTCGCTTCATATTTTCAGTTGCCATTGGGTCGTAAGCCGAAACCTCTGCTCCTAATCTTAGAAGTTCAGCAATGACAGGGATAGCTCTGGACTCCCTTATATCATCCGTGTCGTTCTTAAAAGCAAGCCCAAGAACTGCAACCTTTTTGCCAGCAAAGTTTCCTATTTTTTTTAGGAGTATTTCAGTCATAAGAATCGGTTGTTTTTCGTTTACTCCAATTACGGATTCTAGAAGAGCTGGGGAATATCCTATTTCTTTTGCCTTTCCTATAAGCGCTTTTACATCTTTTGGGAAACAGGACCCTCCAAATCCGGCTCCTGAATTCAAAAACCTCGGGGATATCCTGGAATCCTTACCTACCGCTTCCATAACCTCGTAGGTATCAACGTTTAACTTTTTGCAAATATTGCCAATCTCATTGGCAAAGGATATTTTGGTTGCTAGAAGGGAGTTATTTGCATATTTGATCATTTCCGCTGTTGATAGATTCGTGCGAGTAACCTCACATTTAAAGGTCTGGTAAAGTTCCGATACAAGATCTCCGGATTTCTGGTCAATTGCTCCAACAACTATTTTATCAGGATGCATGAAGTCGTAGACGGCTTTCCCTTCTCTAAGGAACTCGGGGTTCATTGCAACTCCAAAGTCTTTTCCGGCCACTTTTCTTGAAGTCTCTTCGAGGATAGGAAGGACAAATTTTTCAGTTGTCTCGGGCACAACTGTGCTTTTAACAACCACTACATGGTATCCATCTTTCTTTGCCAGTACTGCTCCTATACTTGCTGTCGCCGCACGAACAATTGAAAGGTCTATGCTTCCGTCTTCTGCGGAAGGAGTTCCTACACAGATAAAGGAGATGTCCGTATTCCTGATCGCATATTCATAGTCAGTGGTTGCAGTGAGACTTTTTCCAGCATGCTTTTGCAAAAGCTCTCCAAGTCCTTCTTCATAGATTGGGGGAATGCCTGCATTTATCTGATGCATCTTTTTCTTGTCTATATCTACGCAGACTACTTCATGTCCTACTTCTGCAAAACATGCGGCTGTGACTGAGCCCACATATCCCGACCCTATAACGGAAATTTTCATAAATTGAACCTCTTTATTGAGAATTGGAGAGTAATCAATTCCAATTCTTATTTATTTTTTGATACGACCTCCTTCCAAATTCATTCTGCAAGTCTTCAATTTATATGGTTTTCTGCACCGACTCCCTCATAATTCTTTACATGTTTATATAGTTTAAAGGCTATACATTGTATAGTTAGGACTTAATGCATGTTTTGGTAATTCTTTTACAGAAGTTTTGGGGATTTTATAGTGTTTTCAATACTTGGCCTGGGTACAGAATTTGCAGCAGGGGATTCTTTTCCAGATTTAGGCATCTGCTTTCTCTCTACGGATTTTGGAATCCCTGTATATTATCGGATAACGGTCGTGGGACTAATCGCTCTTGTGGGTATGAAGGAAATGCTACTGGCCTCCAGAGAAGAAGATGAGTTTTCTGTGGATTCAATGGATATGGGAATTTATCCTCTCATAATCTGCTTTATTGCTAGTTTCCTCTTTGAAGGCTTTATGATAATTTTTTCTAAGTAATCATCCCAAAAGTAATAATT
>DATMYS010000499.1:0-2737 GCA_035560835.1 Methanosarcina sp. | reverse complement strand
TAATAAAGGAGATAGAATATGCCATCAGAATTGATAGATTATTTCAATAAATCACCCAGGCTTGGGGTTCTCAGCACATCCAGCACTGACGGACGTGTCGATTCAGCTGTCTTTGGCTCGCCTCAAATGATCGATGAAAAGACTGTTATAGCTGCATCGGCCGATAACCGCACTTTAGCAAACCTTAAAGAAAATCCACATGCTATGTATACGATCATGGAGCCTGGAGATTCAATCACGGATTGGAAGGGCATCAGGGTTTATATGAAACTTAAAGAGTATGTGACATCCGGGGACTTGCTTGATATGATCCGAGGTGAGGCTGCAAAGTTTGTAGGTGAGGAAGGCGCAAAGATGATACACGCTGCACTGACCTTTGAGATATATGAGGTCAGACCCCTGGTAGATTTCGGACAGGGATGGGAGAAGTCAATCTGATTTTTATAATTTGCAGAATTGAATAGCGGAAGGATTACAGATTAAACGTTTGCAGGTTTCCTTAAAAGATTACAATTGATTATTTTTCCAGATGTGTGCTCCTTCCAGAAACATTTTATCATGAAAATATGGAATAAAACTGGTTCTACATGCTCCTTTTTCATTTCTGCTTCTAATCACATATAAGCCTTCGATAGCAATTTACTGATTTTAGGTACGATTTTGAAAAACCAAAATGTGGACAACCTTACTGCCCAGAGTAGTAAGGGGACCGAAAATCAAAAAGGGTAAGGTAAAATACTTTCATTTATTTGTGCCTGTTATTAGAAGAATATCATGTCCGTTTGGGATGAACTCTACTAATAAGCTCTGAATTCCCTAATTCTCATCTACTTTTCTCAAAACAAGCATGGTTGGTGAAAAACGCTTCGATGGAGATTCCAATATAAGCGCTGACCATATAGTGCCAAAGCGCCATGCACGCATTTCCTGTCTGAATTTATATACTGACCAGTTATCTTGTATCTAATTTTAGTTTCATTCGGAACTATTATATACATAATAAACCTATCAGAGATCAGATTAGTTCCAATTGTAACAATTTTTATAATGGTCTACTTGAAAAACAAGCTACCCAGCTCATAAATGTGAAGGATAAATTATGGAAAATCCAAGAGAAAAGAACCTCAGAGAAATAAACTCAAGAGAAATAAACTCAAGAGAAATAGACTCAAGAGAAATAGATCCAAGAGAGATATTAGGCCCGATTGCCCATATCTACCGAAGTCATCTGGCATACATGACGAAAGAACTCGAGGCTTACAGGGTCGGGAGTGGACAGTTTGAGTTTTTACTATTTTTGTACCACAAAGATGGAGTATCCCAGGAGACTCTTGCAAAGATGCTGAAAGTGAGCAAAGCAACAAGTGCGAGAGCGATCCAGAATCTGGAAAAAGAAGGTTACGTGTACAGGGAAAGAGACGAAAGTGATCTTCGAGCTTACAGGGTTTACCTGACTGATAAAGGCAAGGAAATGAGAAATATAATTTTTAGGAAGTTTACTGCTTTTACAGATATTCTCTTTTCGGATTTTACCTTTGAAGAAAAAGAAATTTTCAGGCTAATCATTCATAAAGCTGCGATTAAACTTTTTGAACCTGGGTTCGAGCCTCCATCGGAAAGGTCAGATGACATGGAATGAAAAACGGAAGAGATGAAATACATGGATGAAAAAAGTGCGTTTCTTGGTACAGAGAACATAAGGAAGCTCTTGTTTAAGCTTTCGACTCCTGTAATCGTCGGAATGCTGGCACAGGCTTTCTATAATATTATAGACACTTTATTCATAGGAAAGGCCTATGGAGCAAATAGTGTAGAGGCCATAGGTGGGCTTTCCATAGCTTTCCCAGTTCAGATGATAGTTACAGCTTTGGGGATTTTTCTTGGCACTGGAGGTGCTTCAATTATCTCGCGTGCCCTTGGAGCCCGAGATTATGAAAAGGCTGAGAAGGTTCTTGGAAATCTTTTCACTCTGAACTTTATCCTTGGCGTACTTCTTGCTGTCTTATGCCTTCATTATCTTGACCCGATTTTAAGGATTTTCGGGGCAACTCCTGGAGTCCTACCTTATGCCATGGACTATCTGGAAATAATACTTGCAGGAGGAATTGTCTTTGTCTATGGAGTTTCGGTTCAGAATATTGTCAGGGCTCAAGGAAACACTCGTCTTGCAATGAATACGATGTTACTGGCAGTTGGCCTCAACACGCTTCTTGCTCCGGTTTTTATATTTGGCTTTGACATGGGAGTTCGTGGAGCTGCACTTGCAACTGTACTTGCACAGGGGACAGCTTCAGCCTGGCTTCTACTTTACTGCATTAAAGGGAAAGGAGCTGTGAAATTCAGATCTGAAACTTTAAAACTAGACCCAATAATCGTCAAGGAAATTGCAACTGTAGGGGCCGGATCGTTTGTAATGGACAGTGCAATGAGCATTATGATGATTTTCGTATACAATGCACTTGCAATTTATGGCGGAGATGCCTCAATTGCTGTTTTTGGTACCGTAATGAGGATTAATGCCTTCATCTTCATGACCATCCTGGGTATGGGCTTTGGCTTGCAACCGGTTGTTGGGTTTAACTATGGAGCAAAGAAGTATGAAAGGATAGTAGAAGCCGTGAAAATAACTCTTGCAGCGGCAACGACTTTTGGAGTTATTGGATTGGTCATTATTTACCTCTTAAAAGAACAACTTCTTGGGTTATTCAGTACAGATCCGGAATATCTGGCAGTTGGA
>DATMYS010000498.1:0-7042 GCA_035560835.1 Methanosarcina sp. | reverse complement strand
GAATTTCAGAACCCCAGCCTCATCATCATCCTGTCTTGCATTTAGGTAAGATATACTCTTTTCAAGCTCTTCTCCGGAAAGTTTACTGAAAGGATATTCCGGATTGAGTGTAACCTTTATGTCTTTGAGGTCATCATTTCCCACATTCTGCACGCTGAGAGTAAGTTCAACAGGTTCCCCAGGCCTGGCAGTGTCAGGGTTTTGATTAGTTACATTTACCTGCACAGCTGAAGAATCTATATTCCCATTTGATGCGCCCAGTGCTGTGCCAACTCCCAGGCATAGGAATGTTGAAAGCAGTAGTAAAAATGTTAGCAAAGAGAATTTTCTCATTTTTATTCCTCAATCCAGATCTGGTTCGTTTTTTGTACTTGGTTCATTTTTTGTACTTGGTTCATTTTTTATACTTGGTTCATTTTCTGTACTTAGTTCATTTTTTGTACTTAGCTCATTTTTAGGACTTGATTCATTTTTCGTACGTGTTTCGATTTTTTCGATTTCACCGTCTCGGATGTACACAACCCTCGTTGCATATCTTACAAGTTCGATGTCGTGGGTAACAATAATAATCGTCTTACCTTCTCTTTCATTAAGCCCGTCCAGAAAATCCATGATGTAATTCCCAGTTTTGCTGTCCAGGTTTCCTGTTGGCTCATCCGCCAGGATTATAGGCGGATTCACAGCCAGGGACCGGGCAATTGCAACTCTCTGCTTCTGCCCGCCTGAAAGCTGAGAAGGACGGTTCTGTTTCTTTTCCGAGAGTCCGACAATGTCAAGCAGGTATGAGGCTTTTTGTCGGGCTATTTGCCTGTCCTCTTCCTGAAATTCCATGGGTAAAAGCACATTTTCTTCAGTACTGAGTGTGGAGAGGAGGTTAAAGCTCTGGAATATGAAACCAATCATCTGTCCTCTTATGATGGCGAGTTCGGATTCATCGAGTTCTGAGATATCTTTTGAATTCAGGCAAACAATGCCTTTTGATGGTATGTCCAGGCAGCCAAGCAGGTTCATCATGGTACTTTTCCCACTTCCGCTGGGACCGAGAATGATCAGAAATTCCCCTTCGTAAATTTCCAGGTTTATTCCTTTAAGAGCTGCAAATTCAACCTCCCCCATCTGATAGATTTTCCAGACATCAGTAAGTTTGATAAGAGGTTCATCTTTGTTTTGAGAGATTTTTACTGCATTGGAATTGTTAGCAGCACCGTTTCCGGAATTAAAGTATGGATTGATTTCCAGATTCCCTTCTGAATCCCTCTCGGATGGATCAGAGAAACTTGCTGCTCCTTCAAGTGAGTTCATAATTTTTGAGGGACTCAATATCGTTTTAAGAGAATCTATTATTCCAGTGAGTGTCATACAAAACCTCTAAAAGTTAGTCATATCTGAGCTTAGCCTTTTCAAGGTAGCTTGAGTTTTTGTTCTTCTGATGCATAGCTTCCATCATTTCCGTGACTTATTTTATGATGCAGTTGGAGTGTTCTTTGACAAATCCTCAGGATGGTAATTATTGTCAGGTTAATGTTACATTCAGTTTGTAGTTACATCCAGTTTGTAAGAGCTATCTATTACGTGGGTATAATCTGGTCTAATCAGACCTATATGATCCAATTAGACCCAGTGGTTTGATTCGTTTTTGAGGCACCAGCGAATGCATAGTGCCTCATTTTCTGGAGTGTAGGTTTCTTGCTGGCTCCCTCCTTTCTTTATTACAATTTGGAACACCTTATTTTCAAGCGATAGGCTTGATGTTCCTAGTGGCGAGGTTCATATTTTCAAGGTGTTCCTTTTCGGGTTTCCCTTTTCCATTGTAATTAACCAAATTGAGCAACTCTGATATGGGGTTGAATACCTGTCTGAGATAGGTGTCTGAGATGGGACTGGACACCTGCCTTATACAGGGCATTTTATTTTTCAGCCGCTCAACAGATTGGAGGCAACCAACCCTCTCATTGGCGTTTAATAATATAAGCATACTTAGCCAAAAACGGGGAAATCTAGAGAATTAATTTACCAATGAAGCTTTTCTAGGGAGTATTTGATTAATTTAATCTTTAATTCCACTATAAAAGGCAAATGAAGCCTCAGTAAAGTATTATCTTGGGTAAGATTTTTTCAAAAAGAGCTTCAGGCCTAAAAATAAGAGGTGTTTCTTTCGGCCTGACAAATATTCCAAATGGCTGCTCCAAAGACAAAGAAAAATGTTCCCGCAATTAGAATTTTAAGATGCTTTCCAGTGCCGCGTCAAATTTCAATTGCCGGATAAAGAGGTCACATACACGAGTCATGGATCAATTTTGAAAAACGAGTACTATCACCGGATTTGAAAAAAAGGAAGGAAAGAAGAAAAAAGAAAGAAAAGAAAAAAGAATCTCTAGCAATTATGGTTTTCAACAACTCATATCATAACCTTTTTTCTTGTTAGCAAAAAGCCACTGATTCCAGCGAGGCAGGAAATAAGGAAGGGGAATCAACCCTTTCTTTTCTGTTTATTCCGTTCTTTTCCGTTTATTCTTTTCTTATCCGCTTATTCCTTTCTTATCCGTTTATTCGTACCTTAATGCATCCACAGGCTTTAGTTTCGAGGCCCTATAAGCAGGAACAACCCCAGAGATCACTCCTATCAAAACTGCAAGGCTAAGTCCCTCAAACATCAGAAGAATGCTTAATCCATTTCCTGATGTCATACCGGCTCCCATCGTTGCTTGGAGCCCAGATGAAACAAAGGATCCCAGAATAACTCCAAGGATACCACCAACAAGACCTACCATTGCGGAATTAAAAAGAAAAATCATAAGGATATCCCTGTTTTTTGCCCCAATGGCTTTCATGGTTCCTATTTCCTTTGTCTTTTCGAGGACCGAGGTAAACATAGTGTTGGCAATACCGACAGCTCCTACAAGCAGGGACACAGCTGCAATGGCGCCAAGGAAGAGAGTCATCGAACTCATCATTTCAGTAACCGAATCAGCCAACGATTTTGATGCTGTTACGGAAAAATCCCTATCATCTTCCTTATTAATGTGTCTTGAGATCATAAGCTTTTTTTCGATTTCTGTCGTCAATTCATCTACCTGATCTTCACTCTTGGCTTTTACACTTATGCTATCATAAACATCTTTTTTCGCATCTGTAATAAGGTTCACTGCCCCATTGATTGGCATGTAGATTCTTGAGTCACCTCCCATGCCTTCTTCTTTCAGGATTCCAACAACGCGCACTGCTTTGCCGTTTACGGTAATTACCTGGTTAACCCCGATTTTCTGATCATAAATTTCACTGGCAACATCGCTTCCTATGACTGCAACATTCTTATCAGCTGGCTCGAGTAATCTTCCTGATTGCGTTTTCAGGGTAGTCATGTATTTCCAGATTTGGGGATCAACACCTGTAATTGGAAGGGTTGCGTTTTGTCCTACATATTTAACCTCTTCTCTGCCTGAAATTTCTCCTTCAATATATTGTATACTATCCAGGCCTCGAAGCGCATCAATATCATCTTTCGTTAGTTCTGCATCTGTTGATGCACCTCCCCCCATTCCAGGAGGACCATGCATATTGGATGATGCCTTGGTATATCCGGGGCTTATTGTTATCGTTGTCAGATCCAAATCAGATAGCTTACTCTGTACGTTTGCCTGCATGGCATCTCCCAGAGAGATAATGCCAACTACAGATCCCACTCCTATAACTATCCCGATAATGGTCAGCCAGCTTCGCAGTTTACTATGCACGAGCATGTTTAGACCCATTTTCAGGTAGGTTGAGTTTCTCATCCTGTATCCTTCCGTTACTTTTCGTTCAAGCCTTTTCAAAAAAGGCTTGCATAAACCGTTGCGCCGTTTTATCACGCCGTCATATTTTCTTGCTGGGGTTTTCGATCAACTCTTTTTTTAAAAGGGTTGCGCTCAAGCAGTTTTTTCAAAAGGGTTGCCATTGATGCGCTTTTTCAGCTCTGATATTCAGGCTTTTTGTATCCGGACTGTTTCTCTCTTCTTGCCTTCATTTTTTCCTGTATTTTCTTGCGGTAAACAAATGCCCCACCTGCAATCGCTATTACCACGATGTAAAACACATATGAACCAAAACCGCCACTTCTACCTGAACCTCCCGGGCCTCCTGCTGCAGTCATGTTTCCGGAGGTCATTTCAAGTTCCACTTCTTTAGTGACGGTCATCCTTTCTCCTTTTGCATCCGTGTACTCAATCTGGACCTTTAGCGGCTTAGAATTCATAGAAGGTGAGCTTGCGTTATCACCGGCCTGTAAAGAATCTGGCGCTGCTCCTGGATCATTTTCGGCTGTGTCTCCTCCTGCGCCACCCTGCGCATTTGCAATATTAAAAGACGCAATTGTGTAATCCCCTTTCTCCAGATTACCTACAATTGTTGACGAACTTCCTGACACCTTGTACTCATCTTGATCTGGGATAGAGACTTTCACGGCATATGCTATATTGTTACCCACATTTGCAACTGAAAGGGAAGTCTCTCCTGCACTACTTTCCGAGAAGGATACATCGAAATTCGTTGCTCCTCCTACAAAAAGTCCTGCTGTAGTCTGGATATTTTTTGAATTGGAGTCCGAATTTTCATACGAGAGGTTCACGTTCAAGGTATAGAGTCCTGGAGTAGCGCTTACGTCTGCCATTACGGTATAATCGACTTTTACTGATTGACCTGCATCCAGATATTTTATGTATTTTGTGTTATCAGAATATACAGGCAAAACCACACCTTTTGGATCAGTCCAGGAGAAAACCAGGTTTTTCAGGGGAGAAGTTCCTGTATTTGTAATAATAAACTCAAGAGGCTCTTCCTTTGCTATATCAATATCAGCCTTGCTTACGGTCACAACCTGAGCATATTCTTTACCCTGAACTTGAATCTGAATTGTTTTTGTAGTAGTGTAAGTCTTTTCTGAAGATCCTGATCCACTTTCATAAGTGGTGACAATATCAAGATCATATGTGCCTTCCGAGGCGTTGGCATCGGTCATGAGTTTGAATTTCAAAACTCCAGCGTCACCATCATCCTGTCTTGCATTTAGATAAGAGATACTCTTTTCAAGCTCTTCTCCGGAAAGTTTACTGAAAGGATATTTTGGGTTGACTTTAACATCAATACCTTTTAGATCGGTGTTTCCTACGTTCTGCACACTGAGAGTAAGCTCAACAGGCTCCCCAGGCCTGGCATTATCAGGGTTTTGATTAGTCACACTTTCCTGCAAAGCTGCAGAATTTATATTTCCATTTGAGGCACTGAGTGTTATTCCGGTTCCGACCGTATTAGAGTTTTGATTAGTTAGATTTTCCTGCACAGATGAAGGGCTCATATTATCATTTGATGCACTAAGTGTTGTGTCAGCCTCCATGTGCACGCCAGAGCTTTGATTAGTTAAATTTGTCTGCATAGACGAAGAGTTTATCACATTTGCTACGCCAAGTGCTGTTCCGACTCCAAGGCATATAAATGCGGAAGAGAATAACAGTATTAATGTTAGCGAAGAGAGCTTTTTCATTTTAGTCCCCCAGGTTCATTTTTTGTACACGTTTCGATTTTTTCAATCTCACCGTCTCTTATGTACACAATTCTTGTTGCATATTTTAAAAGTTCAAGGTCATGTGTTACAATAATTATTGTCTTACCTTCTCTTGCATGCAATCCATCCAGAAAATCCAGAATATAATCGCCAGTCTTGGTATCCAGGTTTCCTGTTGGCTCATCCGCCAGGATTATAGGAGGGTTTACAGCCAGGGATCGGGCAATTGCAACTCTCTGCTTCTGTCCTCCTGAGAGTTGAGAAGGAAGGTTTTGTTTCTTTTCCGAGAGTCCGACAATGTCAAGCAGGTATGAGGCTTTTTGTCGGGCTATTTGTCTATCTTCTTCCTGAAATTCCAGAGGCAGGAGCACATTTTCATAGGTGTTCAAGGTTGGAATAAGGTTAAAGCTCTGGAAAATGAATCCTATCATCTGTCCCCTGATCCTGGCAAGCTCAGACTCGTTAAGTTCTGAGATGTCCTTTGAATTTAGGAAAACAGTGCCTTTTGAGGGCAAATCCAGGCAACCCAGCAGGTTCATCATAGTACTTTTCCCACTCCCGCTGGGACCGAGGATAATAAGAAATTCCCCTTCGTAAATTTCCAGGTTTATTCCTTTAAGAGCTGCAAATTCAACTTCCCCCATCTGATAGATTTTCCAGACATCAGTAAGTTTAATAAGTGGCTCATCTCTGTTCTGAGAGATCCTTACCTCATTGGAACTGTTAACAGAATCGTTTCCGGAATTAAAGTATGGATTGTTTTTTAGATTCTCCCCCAGAGAATTTCTCTCTGAATCGTTTTCGGATTCATCATAGAAACTCGCCTTCTTTTCGAGCGAATCTATAAATTTTGAGGGATTAAATTTTGTTTTAAAAGAATCTAGTATTTCACTAAGTGTCATACTCACCCTCTAAAAACTCAGTCGTATCTGAGCTGAACCTTTCTAATGAACGTAAGTCCAATTCTATCTTGTGCATATTATATCGCTTTCATTAACAGTCTTGTGGTATGGTCTGAACATCTTTTGTGAGATGTTAGATGGAAGATATTTGATCTGCAGTTTCTGACCCCGTAGCTGTTTTTGAAGAATATTTACTTTCTTTGAAGATTCTGTATAGCCTGAAAAGCAGAAAGCTAGAAAGTAGAAAGGCCAGGGAGTCCGCAACCGGAAAAGCCGCCCAGACTCCATCAAGGCCGTATATGCGGGGAAGGAGAATAACAGCCGGGATCAGGAAGAGAAGCTGCCGGCTGATGGAAAGAATGAAAGCGGGTTTGGCTTTTCCTAAAGCCTGGAACAAAATCGAAGTAATTACATTCAAACCTATTAAAGGCGTTCCAAGAATCATAATCATTATCGCATTTTTTCCAACTGCCAGATATTCCGGATCTGTACTGAATAACCCAAGAAGTTGTTCTTTTAAGAGGTAAATAATGACCAATCCAATAACTCCAAAAGTCGTTGCCGCTGCAAGAGTTATTTTCACGGCTTCTACTATCCTTTC
>DATMYS010000497.1:0-6604 GCA_035560835.1 Methanosarcina sp. | reverse complement strand
AAATTATTCATCAAATGCAAAACTGGAATGTGATATCGATTTCAATTTAAACACTAAACATTTGGGTTTGAGTTTTTCCGCCGAAATCGATATCAGCAGCTCAAAATCCTTAACCGAATACAAATGAGTCCGTATTATATTATTCCGATCAGTACTTATTACCTGAAATTCGTGTAATTGCTTCAAAAATAACTCTGGCTTACAGACTGTTCTAAGAAAGCATTATTATTATAAAAAGCTTATATTAAACTGGGAATACAAAAGGTAGATTAACAACAAGGGGGAGGGGATTGGCAACAAAAAAATAATTTTACTCCTGATAGCACTGTCAGTAATAATGTTAGGCTGTCTGAGCTCGGAAGACAAGGAGGAAAAGAAAGAAGACCTGTAGGCAGGCGGCAGTTCAGGAGGCGCGCAAAGACAAAGAGAAGTGAGAACATCCGAAGGAATGCAGAAAGAAACTTGGACCTCAAAAGAGACGGAAACTGAAGGGGAAATGTGGATATCGGAAAAAACTGAAACACAGGAAGAAAGGATAACACAGAAAGAGCTTAAAACACCGGCAGAAACGGAAGAACAGGTAGAATTGAACACGCCAGAAGAAACTGGAACTTTGGGAATTCCGGATGATCCTGAGATGGAGCAAAAAGAAGGCTGACCCTGAAGGGTTGGCGAGCTGTAGCCGTCCAGCCTAGCGGAACTGCACTGACATCACACTTTGTAAGGCTTAAGAATTATCTTATGATTCCTTCAAGTCTGAAAATCAATATAGGAGACACGGTTATTTGGAGGAATTACCAGGAGTCCAGTGTGCTTACTCTGACCAGCAGGGAACACTTTTCGAAGATAGAAGGCTTGTGTATGGAAGTACCATGAAGTATACGTTCAATGAGCCTGGAAACTACAATTTCAGTGTACAAGGATATCCGAAAATGCAGACAACCATCACTGTAAAATAAGATCCCAAAGTATAGCAGTTTCAAATGACATATAAAACTATAGTCGAAGGCACAACAAAGGTTTTAGTTCCGATACCACCTCCGGACGCAACCTTCCCTCCCTCGGCAGCTCCGGTTTTTTACAATCCGGAGATGGAGCTTAACCGCGATATTAATGTTGCGGCTACGGCTGCATTTGTGGCAAGGCTTCTTTCGAGAAAAGAGCTTCTCAGGGAAGAAGTCCGTTATGTGGACGCTTTTTCGGCGTCAGGAATTAGGGGGCTTCGGATTGCAGGCGAAGTAGGGATCCATGCTACCATGAATGACTGGAGTCCTGAAGCGTTTGAACTTATAAGGGAAAATATCAAAATTAACGGGCTTGAGGAACAAACCCAGGCTACCCGCAAGAATGCAAATGTGCTGCTTCACGAGCAAAAATTTCATATTGTGGACATCGACCCTTTTGGCACTCCTTCGCCCTTCCTGGATGCAGCATCGGCCTCGGTCAGGAGTATGCTGTCGGTTACAGCAACAGATACTGCTCCCTTATGCGGGGCCCACCTGAAAGCCGGGATACGGAAGTATGCAGCTGTACCCCTTAACACAGAATATCACAGTGAAATGGGGCTTCGAGTTCTCCTGGGGGCCTGCGCCAGAGAGCTTGCAAAGCATGAAAAAGGAATGTTGCCCCTGCTTTCCCATGTGACGCGCCACTATGTTCGCACATATCTCGAAGTTATCCCCGGAACAAAACAGACTGACCGAACTATGAAGTTAATGGGCTTTAGCATTCATTGTCCGAAATGCGGGTTCCGAAGGCCGGTATACGGACTTGCAGTACATATTGAAAAAGAATGTCCTGTTTGCGGGGCTTTCACACAAATTGCAGGCCCTTTGTGGCTTGGACCATTCAGGGAACAGGCGTTTTGTGATGAAGTTATTTCCGAACTTGAAGTGCATCCTCTAAACACAACGGAGAAAGCAAAAAAAATAATCACTTTCTGCAGGGACGAACTCGATATCCCTATGTTCTATGACCAGCACGTGATCTGTAAAGAACTTGGAGCTTCTGCAACTGGAATAGAAATCCTAATAGAAGCCCTTAAAGCCCATGGATTTGAAGCGTCAAGGACTCATTTCAGCGGCACTTCATTCCGAACCGATGCGCCTATTACGAAAATAAAGGAGATAATCAGGGCACTTTCAGGATGAGTTTCGAGATAAAAATGCAGAGGTAAAAGTAAGGTTAGGAGCTGTCCAAGTATTAATATAAACAATTGAAGAATACTTAAATCGCTTCGATTCAGATCCATAAGTAATCCGATAGAAAAATTTCAATGTGATATTATGTCCGACGAAAATCCAGAAAAGTTATTTTTGCAGGAAAAACCCACTCGTGCGCTGTTGTTTATAGGCTCGATGGGAAAGACCTATGCATCTGTTATTTCTAAAGAAATAGACTCCACCTTTGCTCATACAACAAGGATCCTCGCAAAAATGGAACAGTGCGGACTTATAAGATTCACATTTGAGGGGAGGATAAAATTTGTCGAACTTACGGAATACGGAAGAGAGGTCGAAACTGCCCTTAAAGAGTTCAGGGACATAATTGAAGAGGAACCTTCAAAGGATCAGAAAGAGGAGTCTCGAGGCACAGTTCCTGAAAGGGAAGAAGCTGCAGACAAGGAAGAAGATAAAGAACCTGAGCAGGTAGAAGAGCTTGACCCTCTGAGTTCCGAAATTTTTGAGAAGATTCAAAAACTCAGGAACAAAATCGAAAGTATCCATAAGGATGCAATAGAGCAGGGAGATAGCAGGGATACGATTTCCCGGAAACTTGGTCCTTACAGTCGGGACATTAAAAAACTCCAGAATCAGATAGAAAGAGCAGAAAGTCCCATTAATGAGACTGTAATCTCAGCTATGGAAGAAAGTGAAAAGCTTCTTGAAGCTTACCTAAGGGACTGAGGAATAGTTCAGTTCCCGGTAAAAACAGAACAGAAGAGAGAATTGGTAGGAAGAATATGGTAAAAGTTGTAACCCTCCAGCATATTTACGGAAAGAACCGGGAAAGGATGGCTGGGCTTTTGAAAACCTTGGTTGAGAATGAATTGAGAGACCTTGAAGTAAAAGTTGATATTTCTATTACCCCTGAGAACTGGGCCGAATTCACCCTTGAAGGCGAGGATGAGGAAGTGTCTGCGAATTTGCTGACTTCCAGATATGGGACGCCTGCGAAAAAAGCTGAATCTGGAAAGGTGTACATGGGTTTTCTCCAGGCTTTCGGAGAGGATGCTTTTCTGGTAAATATAGGGGTGCCTGTAAGGGTTGAAACCGAGGAACTGAAAGCTCTGGGCAGCGGAAAGTCAAAGCAACTTGCCTCGAGATTCGGTCTTATACCTCATTTGCCAGTTGAAGTCGAGGTTATTGAGGCTAATAAAAATTTAAAAGCTCGCTTCACCAAAAAGCAACTTGATATCTGGTGGAGCTGGAAAAAGGCAGCTACTGATAGGGTAACTGTTAACGGAGCAACCCGGTCGGAAATCAAAAGCGCGATTAAAAAAACAGGTCATGGAAGGGACATTTATGAAATTGAGCGCCTTGGGTTGCTGGAACATGCAATCGTGTGCCGGGAAAAAACCGATGGCCCTGGTATAGTTGCAGCAATAGGGCCTCGCCTGAAATCCGAAATGGGAGTTGTAATCGGTGACGCTCGCTGACATTTGCATCAGAGAGAAAGATAGGCTAAAACCCGAAAAAAAGAGCTGGTTCGGGAAAAATTTTATAAGCCAGTTGGTTTTGAGAATAGAGTGAGGCTTAAAACCCGGAGTTATTAATAATAATTCACATGTAATACTGTCTATACGAGAAAGGAATTTATATTGTTATCTTAAAAAGGCAGTGTTCATGCCCTGATCCGTAACACTCGGTCTCGGTAACTTTGTACTCCTTCTTGAGCTTTCCTTTAAGAATTCCCTCAATAATGCCTTCTCTTAAGGTACAGAAGGGTCTTCCTATGACCGGTATTGATCTTGCTTTGAAATTGTCTTCAATCTGAAGAGCAGGGAGATCCACGAGTACGGTAACCAGGCATTTTCCCTGGAACTCCAGAAAATCCCCTATTTCCCTCAGGAGTTCCTCAGAGGTTTCGGATTCAAAAATGGGGGAAATAGATCTTCCCAAATCGTTTCCTATAGTTTTTACAACCGGAGAATTGTCAATCCCATAAGCTTCAAAGCCAAAGTAAAGCGCATGGAGCAGGATTTCTGCAAAGCAGAACCTATCGTTTCCGCACGCAGGAGCTTTTTCCAGTAAACTCCTGTAATGCTCGATGAAAGGTTCCTGAGAGCAGCCCATGTAGCGGGAAGTGAGGGAATAAATCTTTCGGCGGCGATCTTTTGGGTCAAAGTTTTCTTCCACAAGCTCGCATGACCTGAGATTGTTAAGGTGTACGGAAATAGTTGATTTGGCTTTTGACGTAGACTTTACTATTTCATCAAACGACCTGGGTTCTTCCCTGAGCAAATTAAGGATCTGGAGTTTAACAGGACTGCCTATTGCTACCAGTCCGTGATAATTATAAAAAAATTCTGTTTTGCTCTCAGATTTTGCCATAATATCTTTAGATAAGTTGCATTTAGAATATATAAATCGTTCGCACACCCACGAATAATATCCTATTATATATAATTATCAACTTATAAAATGCTTTTATTTTATACAAGCAAACTCGGAATAGAGATCTATTTGACTCGGGAAAAGAAAAGTTTGATTTGGCGAGAGATATATTTTATTCAAATCGAGAAATATTTGATTATGGAGGATGATTTATAGATAGGAATATAGGTAAGTTAATTATATTACTCCAACGAAAACAAGTAGACAGTAAGAATACCAAAAATACCAGCTGAAGTGCCGGAAAGGATTTGTCAGGAAGAATAAAAAGTATGAAAGCCTCAGATCTATTCGGCTTGAGATCTTTTAAAAAAGCAAAGGGGAAAATATATGGGATTATTCAAAAGGATGGAGACAGTATTTAAATCGAAGATGAATACAGTTCTTAATAAGATGGAAGACCCACGGGAAACGCTGGACTATTCTTATGAGAGGCAGCTCGAACTTCTCCAGAACGTGAAGAGAGGAGTTGCGGAAGTTACAAGTTCAAAAAAGCGCCTCGAACTCCAGCGTGCAAAACTGGTTCAAAATACGGATAAGCTTGAAAGGCAGGCAAAAGACGCAGTTGTCGCTGGCAGGGAGGATCTTGCAAAGTTGGCTCTTGAGAGAAAAACCGCCCTTGCGCAGCAGGTTGAAGGGATCGATAGGGAAATTGTAGAGCTCGAGAAGCAGCAAGAAAAACTGATAGCTTCGGAAAAGCGCCTTTCAACGAAAGTGGAGATTTTCAGGACCCGGAAAGAGTCTATTAAAGCCCAGTACTCAGCTGCTGAGGCCCAGGTGAAAATAAACGAATCTGTTACCGGTATTAGCGAAGAGATGGCAGATGTAGGCCTTGCACTTGAAAGGGCCGAAAATAAAACCGAAGAAATGAAAGCGCGGGCTGAGGCAATTGACGAACTTATGGAAGCCGGCACACTCGAAGACCTTACTGGCGGCAAAGACGAAATTGATCGGGAGCTTGCAAAAATCAGTGCCCAGAGCAATGTAGAATCCGAACTTGCCAGACTTAAGGTCGAAGCAGGAAAAGAGCCTGAAAAAGCGAAAACCGGAGACGAAGGTACAGAAGAAAAAAAGGGGGTCTGAAGTTGATAATCAGAATTATGGGTGAAGGCCAGTACAGGTCACCTGAAACTCTCTGTGACGAGCTGAACCAGATTGATAACCGTATCGTGGATCTGGTTGAAGAAGGTAAAGTCGAGGAATTCCGAAGTGAACTTGCGAAATTGATCTTTAAAATAAAGGAAAAAGGGGAACCTATTGAAGCGGAAGAGCTTCTGGAATCCGACATTATCGTACCCCCTGAGGATCTGAGCCTTGAGGAAGCAAAAGACGTGTTCAAAGGCTCAGGGATCTTTAAGGATTGAAGCCGTAATCTATAAACAAATCTAAAAACAAATCTAAAAACAATTTTCCGGCACTGCATTAAAGAATTAGCAGGCCTTAAGGGCCTGCATTCACCGAATAACCATTACTGGAACCCTTGAGTGCCTTACGACCTTTTCTGCAACACTTCCTATCAGGAATTTTTTGATGCCTGTCAGACCCTGTGTGCCCATCACTATAAGGTCAATATTGTTTTCCTGTGCATATTCAAGGATCTTATCAGCAGGAATGCCTTTCAGGAATTCGGGTTCAATTTTAACCCCGGCTTCTTTTCCCAGTTTTTCCACATCATCAATTGCAGCTCTCCCCTTATTCGTAAGACATTCTTCAAATCCCTCGCTCCAGCCCTTAACCGTCCGCGTAGTTACTGCATGCTGAGTTGAGATTACATAAAGGGCATGCACTTCAGCACTCGCGATCTTTGCGAGATTCACTCCATGAAAAGCCGCTCTTTTTGCATTCTTCGAGCCGTCGGTTGCGATCAGAATTCTTTTTAAATGACTTTCTCCCGTTCTATCCACTCCCTTTTATGATATAATAAATGCATGTTTTCTATTCTTGCCTTAAAACCCGTCTATTTTTGTTTTGAAGTATATCACCTTTTATTC
>DATMYS010000496.1:0-5868 GCA_035560835.1 Methanosarcina sp. | reverse complement strand
ATAGAGAACTGAATACAAGCCTCAATTATAAATAAATAAAAAAATTATTTGTTTAAAAGTATACCTGTTTCTTTACGATAGATAATGAGACCGTAAATAATTTCGAAGCTTTGTATGCGCCCTGCTCTGCAACCTCGTGTTTGATCAAGCTAATTAAGGCAAGTGAAAAGCTGTTTACCGTGGCATGCGAACATGGGTGTTTCAAATCGAGGTTTTTTGATTAATCTCCCACATCTCCTTTAATCGTTATCTCATGGGAGTTAACACTAACCTTGATAAACTCGATTGGAATCTTCACCGGAACCATGATGCTGTCAGGTTTAAGGACCTGGAAGGGATCCTCGATTTCGAACCCTGCCAGAATCTTGAAGGTAAGGTAATCATTAAGATCGTTAAGTAAAGATCTGACGATCCCGATGTGCTGGATTATATCAATGAACCACTTCCCTATGTCGTCCGGAATATTAATTATGTTCCGGACAATGTTGTCGATCCCGCCCAGCATCTCAGATATGATTTTGATCGCCGAATCAGGCGCTTTTGAAGAGATAAGAAGATCGTCGATTGCGCGTTTCATGCGGGTTTTGAAGAGATCTCCGACACTATCGGCAATATTGGAAATATAGAGATCGGAGGGCAGGGTTGGAATGAAAGCGATCTGCCACCGATTTGGCGTCCCTGAACCCATTCCATAAAATGTGTCTAACCGCGCATAAAAGATCAGCTCCGAAGTGATAAGCCCACTCAAATCTACTGGAATAGTGATGTCCGGCTTGTCGCTGAAGAAACGGTATGAGGGAAGAGTCACGCATTTCTTGCATCCCACGATCGGGACATTGCAGGAAGGATATGGTGGCTTTACACAGACCTCACCACCCCCCACGTCGAATTCGGGGATATCTATCCCGATATTGAGTTTGAATTTGTCCCATTTGACGTTTAGCTCTTTGATTACGATCGTGCCGTCGTCCCTCATCTCCACGGAACCGCCTTCCAGGTGAGCCGCCACGTCATAGTTAACTGAGAACGAGCCATAGTTATCGGTTCCTGACTTTAAGAACCGAAACTCCTTTACAACGGCAATGAAGATTCTTTCGAATGCATTTGCGGAAATGGCAGCACTGAAGTCAAAAGCCCCCTTTCTATTTCTCAACCGACTGGTTCGCGTGATGGTTCCAGGAGATTCGTTGTTGGAAGAAGATGGCCCTAAAAGAGGCAGATTGAGCGTGATGTCTTCGAGTTTGGCAAAAATCTTTAACTGGTTATCCTCTACAGCCGGGTTATAAGGGACTGCCGTAGATGCTGAGAAAGTAAGGCTGCCCATACTTTTGGGAAGACTGATAGCATTGAAAGCGAGTGCCGAAATCGCATCTGTTATCTTGGTCAGAATTCCCTGGTTCAGGGTGAAGAGAGAATAGCACTCAATCATCTTCTCCAGACTGTCTGATTTGAGCTCAGGAATTTCTATGTCGGAGATCTTCATCGAGAGAGTTTGTTTTCCTGGAACTCCCATGATCTCGAAATCACCGGTCGCAAAGAGGTTTAAGCAAGAGCACTTGATATTTTCCTCTTCTTTCTTCATGTCGCTAATATTTTCCTTCTTTATGCTGCCAGTAAGAGGTAAAATGCTTTTCCCGGACTGGCAGATCAGGCCAGCACATACCTCAAAGTTGAACGTAAACTGCTGGTTTCTGAGGGAAGGACTCAGTTCTGCTGGAAGAGTTAAGGTGCTCCCAGGGAAAAAGTCTATAGTTCCTTTAGTTAACTGGATGACATAATCGAGATTAATTGGCGTCTGGAAAATCTTCAGAGGCTCCATCCTGGTTATCAATGGATTGTTTGCCTGCACTACCTGTGGCACTGTGCGTATTTCCCTGCAGATTGGAGAAGGACCGGTTGCAGGAAGAATCGACCCATAGTTGAAAAGCGATGGCCGCTGTACCATAATATGGAAAAGGATACGATTGATACCGGCATCCCGTACCGCGACATAAATATCGGAATACTGGGTGAACGTCATTTCACGCCACCCACCTTAGAGAGTTTCTCCCCATTCATCGTATTCACCATATTATGTTTACGCGGTAGGTGTGTATCTTTTTTATCTTTGTAATATTTATTTTAATATCTGTTATTTATATACTGGATAATTTACTGTACCTGATAGGAACCTTTTATACTGTGTGTCATTAATTTAGTGCATACATTGATTTAGTGGATAAACAGTCCTGGTTTGAACATTAGATTAAAACCAGTATCCGATTATAACTTTTCACGAGTAGTAATTACACTCGAACATTTTTTTCTGCTTCCCTGCACACCTACTTGCTACCTATATATACAGGCTCTGCCGATACAATGCCCCATGAGACTGGATGCATACCTTGTAGATATAGGCCATTTCAAATCGAGGGGACGAGCCAAGACGGCTATCCTTGCCGGAAATGTTAAGGTTAACGGCACAACGGTAACAAAGGTTTCCAGAGACGTGTCTACTGACGATACAATCGAAGTTACTGAAGGCCTGGACCAGCCTCAGGGCTATTTCAAACTAAAGCTTATTCAGGAAGAAAGCGGGATTCTCGAACCTGGAGATAAAGTGCTTGACCTTGGATCCAGTGCAGGCGGCTTTCTTCTTTTTGCCTCGGAAATTGCAGGCCATGTAAAGGGCATAGAGTTCAGCAAGGACTTCAGGAGCGAACTTGGAAAAATCGCACACGAAAGGGAGAACGTTGATATAATATTCGGAGATGTCTTCACAGTACCACTGAATTTACTTTCTGAAGAGCCCGTAGATGTTATTCTTTCGGATATGACTCTGGAACCTGAGGACTCAATCAAGGCTCTTTCGAGAGTCCTCCCTCTACTGAAAACCGGAGGAAAGTTGCTTCAGGTTATCAAAATCCCAAAAAAGAAGAACCCAAAACCGATCCTGAGTAAAATCGAGAACCTTGGGCTTGAAATTCAGCAGGTCATCAATCCCAAAAAACAGGAAATTTATGTAGTTGCAAGAAAACCCCTGCCTGAAGAGGAAGAGACATTCAAAGAAGACCAGCCAGAAGAAAAGGATTTCTGAGGCCTCGAAATATATGAATACTGACAGAATAGAGAATCCTGAAACAACAGAGAATTCTGAGTCAATGGAGAATTCCAAAGGAAAAAGGAACTCAAAAGGAAAAGAGAGTTCCGAGGATTCCTTTTCCGACGATCACGAAAGCGCAGATACGCGATCAGGTTCTTACCCGGATTTTGGGATGAGAATTTACGGTCACAGAAGACCGGTTCGTCTCTTTGTTGCAGGTCTCCATGGAGATGAATGGAAAGACACGACCGGACTTCTGAAGGGAATCAAACCTCCAAAAACCGGTACCCTGGCCCTAATCCCACTTGTAGACTGCGGGAAATACATTTCAACCCTGAATCCAGATTATTATCCAGGAACCGGAAAGAAGATTATCAGAGCGATTGAAGAATTTAAGCCCGAAATTTACGTTGAGCTTCATTCCTATTCCAGCAAAAATCTTGAAAAACTGGCCGGAAAGAACAGGTTAGAACTCATAGGAGTGCCTGCTTACAGTGTTCTGAAAGAAGGAGTGCTCCTTGGTTCGGTTTCTCCCTGGATTAGACGGAAGTATTTTCCTAAAGAATCTCTCTGCCTCTCTTTTGAACTCCGAAAAGGAAGTGAGGAATCAAGAAAATTTGCCGCCTGTATGCTTGAAGTTCTGAAGGAAATCCAATCACTGGATGAATTCATAGAATATATGAAAAAAGAATTTCCTATTCAGGCGAAAAGGGCAATGGAAGATTACCAGCGATTTTACGGAGAAATCTGAATCCCTTTAATTCCATTCAGATCCTTAAATTCTAGGAAATCTTTTGCCAGACCTCCTACTTGTCATATCTAATTTATCAAGTTCTAACCTTTAAGTCTCCATATGGTAATTCTTCTGCTGTTGCCCACAGGGAAAACACTAACTGTTTTGACTTAAACGAGGCTCTCACACGGCTGCAGATCCCAATCCTGTCCTCTGAGCATATTTATAAGTTCTATAGCGTGGATGAATGTTAAGTATGATGTTATTTGTGATTGATGTCTTACTCATTCCCGAAGAAATCCATTAAAACAAGATTAAAACCGTAGGTCAACGCTGTCTGGAAGCTGTCCTGCTGAACAGACAAAAAAGTAAAAAGAGATATTCCATATTAAATATCCCTTTAAGCTCCTTTGTAACTATCCACCAATGTTAACTTCAAATCCTTTGTTGAAATTGTGTTTCCTTCGCTGTCAAAATAAGTACTATCATATCCTTTGGGATTATTTTGATAGTAGTAGAAGCTTATCAATATATTTCCATACTGATCTTGCCATATATCCCATTTCCACTCAGGATGATAAGATTCCGAATCTTCTGAAACAGTTTCGATAAAGTCACTTACCCCTTGATAATCATTTACAAATGTTGATACTTCAGATTTGGTGGGAAGGCTTGTGATATCTGTTGCTGTACTAGTATCTGAACCAGTTTCTGTAGATCGAGACGAAGTAGCAGCGTTTGAACCAGTCCCTGTGTCATCGGATGCTGTGTCAGTACTTTCAGAAGCTGTGACAGTGATATAACTTGATTTTGTCTTTGTGTTTTTACCAGCTGAATTAATTGCTGTCTCTTTCACATCATAAATTCCAGCTTTTACATAGGTATGCGTCGGATTCTTATAAGCTGAAGTAGTTCCGTCTATTATCGGAGATCCGTCTCCAAAGTTCCAGTTCCATTCATTTGGTGACCCTGTACTTTCGTCAATAAAAGTAACTGTCAGAGGCGCTTCTCCTGAAGTTATGGAAGCAGAAAAATCAGGAACTGGAGCAATTACTGTGGATTGAGATGCAGCATCAGGTATAGCAGTTTCTGTAGACTGGGATGAAATGTCAGTACTTTCAGGAGCTGTAACAGTGATATAGTCTGTTTTTGTTTCCGTATCCTTACCTGCTTCATTGGTTACAGTCTCTGTTACTGTATAAGTTCCGGCTTTTGTATAGGTATGCGTTGGATTATACTCGGTCAAGATATCAGAACTGTCTCCAAAATTCCATTGCCATTCGGTAGGAGATCCTGAGCTTTCATCAGTAAAAGATACTGTCAGAGGCGCTTCTCCGGAAGTTACGGATGCAGAAAAATCAGGAACTGGAACAACAGCAGTTAGAGCCTCTGCAGGAGATGTAACAGTGATATAACTCTCTTTTGTTTCTGTATCCCCACCTATTTCATTGGTTATAGTCTCTTTCACAGTGTAAGTTCCATCTGTTGTATAGGTATGTATTGGATTTTGCTTGGTTGAAGTAACTCCATCCCCGAAGTTCCAGTTCCAGGCGGTTGGTGAGCCGGTGCTCTCGTCAAAAAACTGTACCTTTAATGGTGCTTCTCCGGAAGTTATATCTGACCAAAAGTCGGCATCCGGGAGTACTGGTTGTTCTGAACCATTTATAACTGAACTCGTACCATTTGCTCTATCGCCTATTGTTTGATATGGTGCTTGTGGATCTTCAGATTGACTTCCATCGTTCCCGCTCATCAGTGCAATTCCACCTAGTGCCAGAAAACATAGAATTGCCCCGATAGCTAACTTTTTTAGTGCATCATGTTTTGCTTTCTTTTCAGCTTCTTTCCTTGCTATCTCTTCGGCTTCTTTCCTTACTTTCTCTTCAGCTTTTTTCCTTGCTTCCTCTTCAGCTTTTTTCCTTGCTTCCTCTTCAGCTTTTTTCCTTGCTTCCTCTTCAACTTTTTTCCTTGCTTCCTCTTCAACTTTTTTCCTTGCTTCCTCTTCAACTTTTTTCCTTGCTTCCTCTTCAACTTTTTTCCTTGCTTCCTCTTC
>DATMYS010000495.1:0-4346 GCA_035560835.1 Methanosarcina sp. | reverse complement strand
GTTCATACTTGCCAAAAAATGTATTTCCTAATATTGATATATATACCATATATAAATTTCCTTTTTCGGTAAGTTTTAGTAAGTTTTATTATTTACAGATTAAGATTATGTCAACCCTGATATGCAACAGAAGAAATATTGTTTTAATATTGTTATACTGCTTTGATACAGTTTATTAGCCATATGAGGACAAAAGTCCTTGAAGTTGAATTTATTCCCGGCAATTATAGCACAAAAAGGTATTTTATATTTACACACCAGAACACTTATATATAGCTTAATCGTCAGAAGGGATTGGTGAACGGGTAAGCTCAAATCAAATATTATTGACAATAATTATATCCAACATATTTTAACCTCCTCCAAAAACCCCCGTTCACGAACATATTTTTTATATTTTTCATAAGTTTATACAAGTAATATTTAGTTATTTTTCTCTAATTTCTTTTCTGTCAGAACATCCTTTTCAATTTTTAGAGATGTATGTTTTTAGAGAAAATTCTCATAACAGTTCCTTCACCGCTATCTTCTGTACCACTACTTCTACACCGATAGTTCCTCCATACTACTTGTGCTCTTGCACCATTAGCTCTCACCGACAACCCCTGTATTATGTGGAACGATACTTAAAAAGTACTAGAAGGATTATTGCAAGCCATGCAAACACGCTTATTGCGGTTCAGTCTACGATAATCTGAAGGCCCAGTTGAGTCCCGAAAATGGCTATTTTCCCTGGAAGCTGGCTTCGAAGCGCGAAAATAGGTAACATGAACATACTGCCAAGCATAAGCACAATTATTGACTAGATGTTCGTAATTTTCCCCGGGTGAATCATCGGGCCAAGAAGTGAGATTTCCAGAATTAGGCTAGCTACATAGTTTGTCAGCGGAACAATTGATTCTGGGGGTATTTTAAAGAATTTGGCAAGTAAAAGGTCTGGGACTTCAACCTGAAAATTTTAATGTTTATATCTTTATCTGCTCTTTTAAGCAGTTTCTCCCTTTACGACAAGTACCGGTTTCTGTGAGTGTCTTACCACATTTTCGGCCACACTCCCAAGCAGGAACCTCTGAATTCCGGTCCTTCCGAGTGTACCCATGACAATAAGATCAATATCGCTTCTTTCTGCAAAATCAACAAGCTCATTTGCAGGACTTCCTTGCAGGATTACAGATTCAACCTCAACATTAGCAGCTTTCCCAGAGCTTTCGACATAAGCCGTGGCCTCCCTGCCTTCAGCCCTGAAGTATTCGAGAGCGGCCCTTTCCCATCCAACATCCTTTGGATAAGTTATCGAAATACCTCCAGAAGCAATCACGTACACAGCATACAGTTTTGCACCGCTTATTTTTGCGATTTCGACTGCTGTTTCGACTGCTTTTCGAACAGATTCCGAACCGTCGGTTGCAACCATTATTTTCCTGTAAAGACTATTAATCATACCTGACTCCCCATTTTCTTTTTGATTTACAGATGTTAATATGACAATAATCCTTTATATAGTATCATCTAGGAAGGAAACGATGGCGCAAATAAGCCGATTGCTTGAAATTGAACGCGCCATCACAATTCTATTTATCCTGCGAGTCTCACAGTAACTTAAGTATGCTTACTCTCTTCAGTTTAAGTATACTTATCCTTTAAACCTCGTTCTTCTCGGTAAAAATAAGGGCATGTGTCGGACAGGCCTCAACGCAGGCAGGCATATCCCTGCCCTCGCAAAGGTCGCATGTTATTCCTGCTTCAGCTTGCCTGTTGATTACCCTGCGATTGTCATTCATGGAACTGGTCCAGCAGCCCATAACAAGAATCAATTGATATAGAGAAGTAAAACGGGAACATACCGTAGCACATCTCCAGCAGTCTACGCAACGGTCCGGATCATAACTTACAGTGCTGACGGTTTCATCCTTGTAGAGAGCTTTTGTAGGGCAAACCGAAACACAGGATGCATCATCACAGTGGCGACAGGTGATGGGAAGAGAAACTCCAAGATCAGGGATATACTCCAGATAAATGCGTTTTTTCGGAGCCGGTTCTTCTCCTATAGCCGAAAAAAGACTCTTGCTCCTGGAATGTGCAACAGCACATGCAATCTCACAGGAGCGGCAGCCCATGCAACGTTCGGGCCGAATCATTACGTCTTTCATATGAATCATCTCTCTTATTCCAGGCCCAGTGCCTTTCTTTTTGCGTCAATGTGCTCAAGAATCAGGTCTGCAGCTTTAAAGGGATCAGGCTCAACTGCAAAGCTTGCTCCGACCACGCTGTTCAAGCCTCCTGTCAGAAGGGACGTAACAGCCTGACTTCCAAGAACAGCCGGAATAGTCCCGAGTACGGTAAATACGCCGGATGAAACCACGTAAGCCCCGATACTAACTGCTTTTTCACTCATCCACTCAGGGGCGGCTCCTGCTGCTGGAAGATCACTTATATCCACACCCAGGCGGTTTGCAATCGCTGATGAAAGCACAAGGATACGGCTGATATCAACACAGGAGCCCATGTGCAGAACCGGAGGTATGCCCAGAGCCTTACAGATGGCTTTCAGCCCATCACCAGCAAGTTCGGAGGCTTCCGGCAAAAGCAGCCCTGCTTCGGCACAGGCAATTGCATTGCAGCCGGTTGTGACCACAAGCACATTGTTTTTGATCAGTTCTTTAACGAGGTTGACATGCCCGTAGTTGTGGGTTACTTTTACGTTATTGCAGCCGACAACAGCCCCTATTCCCCTGACCGCCCCGTCTTTTATCGCCTCAATGAGAGGATCAGGACTTCCTCCAAGGGCATTGAGTATCGCCTCGGCACTGAAGCCGACCATACACTCCTGTTTCTCTTCAGGTATGTTAACCTTTTCCGGAACCCTGTTCGGAAAGTTTTCGACGGCAATCCTTACGATTTCTTTTGCAGTCTCATAAGCTCTGTCCTCATGGAATTCCATTCTTACTGTATTGGGAAAATCGGCCTTTGGGGATGTGGATACAAACTTCGTGTGGTAGCAGCCTGTAAGTTCTCCAAGAGAAGGCATGACACACTGGACATCGACAACCATAGCTTCCACAGCGCCTGTAATTACTGCCAGCTCCTGCTGAAGAAAGGTTCCTGCTATTGGAGTCCCGTGACGCATCAGGGTCTCGTTGCCAGTACAGCAAATCCCTGCAACATTGATACCTGCTGCACCCTTTTTCTCTGCAAGTTTAAGAAGCTCGGGGTCTTCTGCAGCTTCCACGATCATTTCGGAGAGAATAGGCTCGTGCCCGTGGACGATTACATTTACTTTCGCTCTGGAAAGTACTCCCAGATTAACGGTGCTTTTTCTAGGCTGTGGAGTCCCAAAGAGTATATCCTGGACATCGGTGGCGATCATCGAGCCTCCCCAACCGTCCGAAAGTCCTGTGCGCAATCCTTGCAGCAGGATATGAACCGCATTATTGTCCACACCCATATGGGTCCTGTGCATACATTCCACGATTTCCCGGTCAATTCCTCTGGGCTCTATTCCAAGCTCTGCCCATAGTTTGAGCCTTGATTCAGGAGCTCTCCTTGTACACAAAAGGTGTCCTTCCTGTTTCCCAAATTCCTGAAGCAGTGTGTCTGCGAGTCTGGCTGCGATTTCTTTCAGGCTTTTCCCGTCAGAGGAAACCCCATATTCCAAGGCAAGTGACAATAATTTTGCTTCATCTTTTATCCTGTAGCTGCCAGCTTCTCCTTCACTCATTTTCTTAAAGGTCATCACAGCGTCTCTTGCATGATCGGAGTGAGCCGCTGCACCTGCGGCAATAGTCCTCAGGAGATTCCTGGCAACTATGATATCTGCAGTAGCGCCGCAAATTCCTTTGTCAGCTCCTTCTCCGAAGGGATCTATCCTGCAGGGACCCATATTGCAATTCCGGCAGCAAACTCCTAGCTGTCCGAAACTGCATTGAGGTAGTTGCTTCTCATACCTGTCCCAGGCGGTTTCAATACCTTCTTCTTCGGCCTTCTGGAGCATTTTCTGGCTTGCAAGGTCAATGCTTTTCTCATCTATTTCTGATTTCATCTCATATCCCACAATTTTTCTCTATTTCTTCTGGAACCATCTGAAATTTCGGTTCAAGCTCCCTGATTTGAAGAATGAATCCCGGAATCCGTGATCCTGAAGTAATTTTACTTGGCTGATTTTTAATTCTTGATTTCCAGCCCTATCTAATCTTAAAACTGGAGAATCTCGAAAAACTCTTCAGAATTATCAAATTTTACTGTTTTATAAACTTTTTTAAAAAAGCTGCAGTAAATTCAGATAGATCTTATCCCAAAACTCTAAATTAGTTTCCCGAGTCTTGCATTTTAAACGATGAATCAAGTTT
>DATMYS010000494.1:0-4681 GCA_035560835.1 Methanosarcina sp. | reverse complement strand
ATGATATGGGGCTCTGAAATAATATTTGCGCTCAGCATAATAATATCTGTTATATTCTTTGTATTAATTTTGAGACTGCTTTTTAAATTGAAATGGAAATGAAAATTAAGTGGGGGACTGTCAGATAACAGGAATCAATGAAATAATAATGATTGCGCTCAATGTAATAATACCTGTAATATTTGTGGTAGTGATTGTGAAATTACTCCGTAAGTTGAAATGGGACTGACAGTAAACAATCATTAGGGAAATTGCAATCTTGCTAAGGTTCCAGACCATGCTAAAGTTTCATTTTGACCCTTTCAGGCTTTACGAAACAGCTTTTTCTTAATTTTTCGCCTTGCACTACCTGACATCTGCTTAAGAATAATGGGTGTGGGGGTGTTTTTTCCCGCAGGAGCGACTTTTCCTTCCCTGATGGCTTCCATCACGGCGTCGAGGGTATTTTCCGACGCATCGATCTCGGTATATGCCTGGCCTACCATTTCTGGAATATGGGAATCGCTTCCTGCAACGCCCGGAATTCCAAGTCTCTTTGCTTCGACCTCGGCTTTCCGATTGGCTTTATTAAAAAGGCAGCGAGAGTTGAAGACCTCAATGGCATCGATGTCAAGCCCTTCAAAACTTCCTATTCCGTGAGAACTGCGCTTGAAAGGATGAGGGATAATAACAGTACCTCCAAGTTTCCTGGCTCTTTCGATCGTTTCTTCCGGACTCAGAAAAGGCTCGATATTCTGGCTGACTCCGAGAACGAGGATATGCCCCTTCGAAGAAGTAACCTCCACGCCTGGAATGACCGTAAGCCCAAAGCCAAGTTCCAGGGCTCTTTTTTCACAGGCAAGCCCGCCTTCCACATTGTCGTGATCACAGATAGCAAACCCGTCAAGCCCTTTTTTACTTGCGGCTTTAAGGATGTCGTCATGGCTTGATTTACTATCTTTTGAATACTCGGAATGTACATGCAGATCGAATTTCATGCTAACAGGAAAATGAGAAATGAATTTATATATATATTTTGAAACGGGAATTCATTGACTTCCGGGTTTGTTACATACCGCAGGAAAAATTCGTTTACTTACAAACAAACCATGTCTTAAAAATAAACAAACAAACCAGGTCTAAAAATAAGGTGAAAATAAGACGAAATTCCAGAGGAATTGCGAACGGGCAGAAACATAGCAAAAATCTGGTTTTAAGGGTGTAGTTTAGGATATTAGGAGGGTCTGATGTTTTCAGTAGACACCCGTTCGCATGTAAACAAACAACTTGTGAATATAAATACCTTTCGTATGTATGCGAACAGTATTCAGGCCATACAAAAAACTCTCTGAGAAAAAGATATTGGAAAACGCTCTGTTAATATTCCAAGAGTTTTTATAAAATTCAAAAAGCTTTATACTCTTCAGAAAAGCTCACAAATGATACACATTCTCAGGCACAAACTTCAGAACTGCTTGATTCAAGCTTTTTAAAAATTTAATCAAAAATCCAGGCTTTTTAAAGACCGTTTGACCCAAACTTTCAGGACACGTTTGATTAAGAGCCTATCCGAAAAGTGGTTACCTGCTATAACTTTTACAATATGCAATATGCAAAACCGGAACGGATGTCCGGATATTTAGATATATTGTAATTTTTCGATATGCATTACTGACTTTTTGGATCGGCTCTAAGATCACTCTTCTATTATCACTCTTCTATTTTAGTTTCCTTAGTTTTCCTCAGGTTCAAGGAGCGCATGTACACGGTTAATTATCTCTGTTCTTGCTTCATAATCCAGAAAGATCCGTTCTCCGAATTCAACCCTGTGCACGATTCCTTCTTCATACAGCCAGGAAAGAATCGACATCCCTTTTTCCGAATTAGGAAGGGAAAGAGAGCAAAAACACCAGGGAAGCAGATGCTTTATTATCTCGGCTTTTAGCGCAGTCATGCCGGTGCCTTTTTTTGCAGAAACAAAGACCGGATTCGGGGCCATATAGCCTATCTGCTCCATAATGGCGTTAAATTCTGATTCATCCGCCAGATCGGCCTTATTAAGCACGGTAATGATAGGAACTCCCTGTATTCGGTCCCAGAGAGTATCGTGAGATGTCGAAAGTTTCTGCAGGATCATCTCCGGGGATTCGCTTGCATCCACGACCAGGAGTATAAGATCCGAGAGAAAAATCTCGTCCAGGGTGGACTTGAAGGCATCAACCAGCCAGTGAGGAAGATCCTCTATAAACCCAACGGTATCGGTCAAAAGAGCTTTTCGTCCCCCAAGGTCCAGAGCTCGGGTCGTGGGCACAAGCGTTGTAAAAAGCATGTTTTTTGCCTCAACACTCTCATTTACAATCGCGTTGAAAAGCGTGCTTTTTCCGGCATTTGTGTATCCTGCAAGGGAAATTAAGGAAAATCCTTTTCTATGCCTTAAAGCCCGCAGGGACTCATCATCCCTTTCTGCAGATTCGAGTTCACTCTGAATTCTTGTGATCCTCTTCTTCAGGTCCTGCTCATAGGAATCCTCGTAGTCTCCAAGTCCCATGAAGCCTGCCCTCTCCTCCTTTTTAAGGAGAGAAACAACAGCTCTTGCCCTGGGTATCTCGTACCTCAGTCTTGCCAGTTCGACCTGGAGTTTTGAGCGATGGGTAGTCGCCCTTTTTGCAAAGATCTCAAGGATAAGCTGGAATTTATCTATAACCTGGCATCTGCAGATTTCCGAGATATTGAATAGCTGGGTTGTAGAGAGCCTGTTATAAAAAATAACTTTCTCTGCACTCGTAAGCCTTACAAGTTCGGCAAGTTCCTCGATTTTCCCCCGGCCGAGCTGGTACTTTGAGTCGGGATACCTGGTTTGCTTAAGCTCACCAACAGGCAGGTAACCTGCAGCTTTTGCAAGCTCTCGGAGTTCCTGAATGAGATATTCTTCACGTTCAGGGTCCGAATTGGGAATTGTTCTTTTAACGAGAATTATCCTGTTCCCGTTACCTGATCCGTTACCGGATTTTTGTTCAGCTAAAATTTTCATGCCTCAATTTCAAGTTCTTTTATCAGTAGATATCGGGCGCTCAGGGAAATATGGTGCACGAGTTCAATCGACCGTCTCTCAGCAATCGATTCCTGATACTTAAAAGCCCTGGAAAACATACTTTCGGTCACCCATTTGGGTTTATTATACATGTCTCCCTTTTCTGCCACAATTGTACCCTCAAAGGAAAGCTGGTCAGCCGTATCTTCGATTAGCTGCACGACATCCAGCAGACTGGGAGCTCTTTTTTGCCAGAGGGGAAGGATTTTGATCTGCTTGACCTTTTCGATATGGCTAGCCGAAACCGTAAGTGCGGCTGCCGCACATACCATATAGTAACCTCCTTTAATCCTGTGCCTGCCAGAGATGTCTACTGCAATAATATCCCACATATACTCTACCCTCGGCTGAATATCTGATTGTTATGAAATTAAGAAAGGTTAACGTCAGGGAAAACTATCTCAGAATACCAGACTAGAATCTCAGATTCTGATTTTATATCAAAATATTAGATTAGAACATCATATCTAAATCTCACATTTTCGTTCGGCTGATGTCCAGGTATTCGACTTCCTCCCCTTTCTCGACTGCAAAAAGCATTGTTTTCCTGACACTGTTTGCAAGCCTGACAGCTCCGGACATAACCGAAAGCCTGAACTCAAAATCCGCAGGGATGGCATTCACAAGATACTCCGAATGCGGAATTTTCTCTATTGACTCGACCTTTCGGTATACCCTGAAATTCGTCCCGAATTTAAAACCGGTTTTGACTACATGCCCCGAATCCCTGAGATTTTTATATGCACTGTACTTTCTCAGGAAAGAGCTCTCAATCTCCGAGGCTTTCTCGATAAATTCATCAAACGAAAACACTTTACCTTTTCTGTCCCGAACCGTTATTACGCCTCTTGAAAAGAGATAAAGGGATTCGACCAGGGAAAGCTGCAGCCTCTCGGAGTCCAGCATTTTCCCGTAAAAGCCTCTGGCATAGAGAGTTTCAGAAGCCTGAGCATTCCAGGCTATTACCCTGTCTTCCAGGAAAGTAGCATCGGTTTTGACGGCAGGATACGGCTCAGGCATTTCACCTTTAGGAACTGCGGTTTTAACTTCATAGAAGGTAAGGTCACTTTCCTCATCCACCACAGCAAGGATTAACTGTTTGTGCACATTCTCTGCCGAGGCAACCGAGTCCTGAAGAAGTTTTACAGGAAGGAGCTGCCTTTCCGACTGGACATGGACAAAAATATTTGCTGCACTTTTGCCAGGGTGACTACCTCTGGGATACACCCGGAAATCCGCAGCTGATGGCTGGACATAGTATCCTCTCTCTTTAAGGTCCTTATAAACTATATATTTCAGCTCAAAATTGGGCTGCCTCAAAGAAGCCTGTTCGAAAAAGGCTCTGAAATCGAGTAGTGTGCCTTCGAGTTCGATCTCGAGCTTTCCTCTGGACAAGAGAAAAGCAGCTTCTACAAGCGAGAGTTCAAGTCCCTCGCCTTTAGGACGCCCGAAGTAACCGGTTTTGTAAAGTTCGGCTACCGCCTCCTTTCCGGCAAGGATCCGGTCCCCTTTAAGTTGTGTTTTCAATAGATTCACCTGAAAAGAAAATGAAATAAAAATAGTTATTTACCAATCTGGCCTGCTGTAGTCTAATTTGTTATAACGTAATTT
>DATMYS010000493.1:0-4247 GCA_035560835.1 Methanosarcina sp. | reverse complement strand
TCAGGTACAATTACGGCTGTAGGAAATAACGAAACAGGTGTAACCTATCCATTTGGAGATTATGGAGGTCCAACTGAAACCCCGCTTATAACCTCGGGGATATTCAGGACGTTTGATGCCGAAACTGGCAAAGAACTCTGGGAATTTAATGTCGGAGCCCCAATTAGCATAGGTGGACCATCTATAGGAGACGATATGCTATTGGTGCCAACAGGAAACAACATGGAAGCCGCTAACCCAGGTGGCTATATAGTTGCCTTTGGGCTTCCAAAAAAGTAAATGAATATATATTTGACTATTATTAAGCGGCAGAAAATGAGCCGCTTAAAATCTTTTTTTAGATATTACCTTTGAGAGCCTTGCGCTAGATAACATAAGCGTTTCTCCCCTAGAAGCTTTGAAAGATCGAGTTATCTTCGGCTAATTACTCATGAAAAAGAGGTTTAATGAAAGGTATTATTTCCAAGAACAAAATAAAGCATTAATATTAATTCATAGCAGTGGGGAATGATAATGATTGAAACTAGAAAGATAGCAAAGGTTCTGAAGAGCAAGCCTACAATTGAAGGAGCAGGTGTCCACCTCAAACGGGCATTTGGGTTCAGCCAGGTTCCTATTTTCGACCCTTTTTTGCTCCTGGACGATTTTAGATCCGATAATCCAGAGCACTATATCAAAGGTTTTCCCTGGCATCCCCATCGCGGTATAGAGACGATCACTTATGTTCTTCGTGGGAATGTAGAACACGGGGACAGCATGGGAAACAGAGGAATTATTTCGTCAGGCGACGTACAATGGATGACTGCCGGAAGTGGAATTATCCACCAGGAAATGCCCAAAGGAGACCCAGATGGTTCGATGTATGGGTTTCAGCTATGGGCTAATCTTCCCAAATCCCACAAAATGATGGACCCAAGATATCGGGACGTAAAAAATGATCAAATTCCGGTGGTATCGTTGGAGAATGGCACGGAAATCAGGGTCATTTGTGGGAGCATAGGAAGTAGACAGGGACCCATTAGAGACATAGTCACTGATCCAGAATACCTCGATATAACTGTTCCCGCTGGATCAGAATTTTCTCATGCGACAAAACGTGGACATACTGTCTTGGTTTATGTTATCGAGGGAAAAGGGTACTTCTGCAAGGAGAAAAAACCATTTTCCTACGAGATGGAAGGGGTCAACTATTTTGATATGAAGCGGGATTCCTTCCTGGACAACGGAGATATTATTCTTTTTGGTGATGGCGATCAAGTTATGATTTCAACCGAAGAAGATCATGTCAGGTTCTTGCTAGTATCAGGAAAGCCCATCGGTGAACCAGTTGCTTGGTATGGCCCTATTGTAATGAATACGCAAGATGAGTTACGCATCGCTTTTGATGAGCTCGATAATGGGACATTTATCAAGCATAAAAAATCTTATTGAAAGAACAGACATGTTTTGATAGGCTGAATAGTCACGGTTAAAGTTATACTGAATGTGCATAGCTGAACAGGATGAATGGGAGACTTAGACTTGAGCGGTTTATTTGAAGCTCAGCATCTTTTTTATTTAAAATCTCATGTACACAAGAATAAAGTGAAAGCGAAAATTATTGAATTTTAACCAGCGATCTTACACAAATAATCTAAAAGATCCCCAAGTGCTTGATACCTTGCTAAAACAACCCGATGGCAAATTACTTGGATACCAGCTTAATAATTGGCCGAAATATCCATATGGCAAACGCCGTGCACACTATAAAAAGTATTAATCTGGTTGCTTTCGTGCTTTTGCTTGAAATCACGGATATGATAATTTAATTAATGTGAGTAACCTCTTATATGAAGTAGATAGCTGCAACCGAATGGGAAAAAAGGTTACGACCCTCTTAAAAAGCGATATAACTGGAAATCAATAGCTCAAAAGACTCTCAAGGTATACGAAAGAGTAATTGCTAAAAAATAAGGTAGAAAGTTAATTCCTTTTTAGCATGTTACTTATAAGAAAACCTTTATGATTACAGTTGCTAATATAATTCGTAAAATTGATTAAACACCCTTAAGGGGGATCATTCTATTACTAAGGATCAACGAAAAGTTCAGTTTACCGGGAATTCTACCTATATTGTTTCTCTCCCCATAAAATGGATACGGGATATAGGGCTTGAGGTCGGGGATACACTTACTCTCACACCCATGCCTAACAAGACCTTGAATATCTCTTACAGTGCAATCTCAAAGGAACGTTCTGATCATAAGGCCATGATAGAATACAGCCACTCAGACAGTGCGGAAAACAACTTCAGAATTCTTATTTCTAATTATCTTGCAGGTTATAATATTATAAAACTGACCACCATGAAAGGTTTCAGTGCTCATGACCGCAAGTTTATCAAGGATTCGGTGCGTCAGAAATTGATAGGGCTTGAACTTATAGAAGAATCAAGGACTGAGCTGGTCTTCCAGTGCCTTCTTAATTACAACGACTTATCTCTTAGCCGGGTAATCAAAAATATGTATGGTCTTATACTTTCCATGCTTGAAGATTCTATGAAAGCTCTTCTAGATTATAATGTAGAAATTGCTGAAGATGTTATCCAGAGAGATGATGATGTGGACCGTTTCTATTTTCTCTCTGTTCGCCAACTTAATGCTGCAATTGAAGATATCGAGCTCTCTGAGATGATAGGAATCCAGCATCCACAAGAATGCCTGGAGTACAGACTGATTACGAAAATAATTGAGCGCATAGGAGATCATGCAGTGAAAATAGCTGTAAACGCCCAAAGAATGGATTCTGCAGTTAACTATGATAACCCGATTTTCAAGATGGCCGAACTCTCTATTAATGTATTCAAGAGTTCGATTGATTCGATAGTGCAAGAAGACCTGCGGGCGATCAACAAAATTGTTGCAGAAGCTAAAAATGTTTCTCAGTTTGGAGTTTCTCTGGAGTCACAGAAGGTAGGAAATACAGGTAACGTTGAAATTAGTATGGTTCTGGAGAGTCTCCGGAGAATAGCCGAATATAGCGGCGATATCGCAGAGGCTTCAATCAATATGAATGTAAAGATCTAAATCTCAGGCGTTTAATTTACAAACAAGGGATATGATCTTTAACTTCAAATTCTCAAGATTCTCAAAAAAAGCGCTCTTTTTTCCTGAAAAATATCCTGCAGGATTGGTCTTCCGAACTCTTCATCTTGTCCGGATTTTAAATTAAGGATAATAGAACCTGTAAATTAGGTAACTGAACCTGCAAGTTCGTCGTAATCACCGTCTGTAACTCCAAGACTCGGAATTCCAAACCTGGAAAATATACTTCCTGCAATTTCCGTTATGTTGTCTCCAATGGTAATAGCAAAATCTGCTCCTTCAATTATCTCAAGTGAACTTTCTGCGCAGTGGTCTGTAAGGATGATCTTAATTCAATATTCAGGAATCATCTCCGTTAAAGAGCTTTTTATTGAAAAAGCAGTTTTGCTTGAACAGAACAAATGTTCTAATTACAGTATTAATAGCTTCAAACAAATCTGAAACCTCGGAAGTCCAGCTTGAACTACCGGAAAACTATTCGTCTACAGGACAGTTTAATGGAAGCCTCATTTTTTGGGCTGAAGCAGTATTATTAGGCTGCTTTTTGTAAAAATTATAGCAGGTAACCACTTTTCTGATAGGCTCTTAGAGGAAAAGCTTTGAATTCGAGATCAATTCATGAAACAATTAATTAACATTGGAGGCCAAAAAATTAATTGAGGCTTATGTGCCTCAAAATTTGATATATAACAAATTTTGGCTAAATTTGTACAAAATAGTGTTTTTAATTCATAGTGCAAGAACCTGATTTAAAGACCTATTTATTTCATAAAGGCTCTGACGTGAGTCAATGAAATAAAAGCGTTCCATCAGAATCTTTTCTTCTTTTAGCCTGTTTATTGCATATCTTACTGTACGTGAAGGAAGTATTGTTTCACGAATTATGTCTTTCTGTGTCATCTGCCCTTTTGCTTCAAGAGTTTTAAATACCAGCTTTGCCGACGGGGGCAGTTTCTCAAGTTTTTCATAGTTAATTTCATTCAGGTTGTTGTTTACATTCATATTGTTGTTTACAAATTCATTTTCAACAAAAACGATCCCTCATAGTGAATCACCATTGTTATAGAAGAGTTCTTTGTTTTTAAACCTTTTGGTCCAATCTCTGAATAAATGTACAAAAAGGATATTTTATTACCCAATATTCCAAAAATAACTTTTTATAAA
>DATMYS010000492.1:0-2462 GCA_035560835.1 Methanosarcina sp. | reverse complement strand
TAAAGATACAGAATATATTTAAGTGTAGGATATTCACGTCAGAATAGGATATATTCAAATGTTACATAACGAGATTATACCCATAATTTAACATAGCTGCCGCACAGATGCTGCAAAAAGTATATATTTAAAGAAGAATTGTCAGCATCCAATTACATACTTAATTAATTGAGAAAAAGAATGATAAGCCTCACAGCTTTAGACTGGAATGTCGACCCCAAAACTTATAAATCTCAAGTGACCTATTAGTCGACAAAATCAGGATCAATCAAATTATTGCATCCAGTTTTCGCCAAACCTATCAATTTGAGAGAAGAAAAATAGACATCGGATAACTATTTTCGATCTCAGGCTTCACGTTAACCAGAATTCACAGGAAAACATGTGAGATAAAATAGAAGTAGAATTGAATAACTGGACTAAAAAACAGTAAATATATCTAAGAGGAGATACGATGGGAAATATAAGACAGACAAACATAAAAAGAATCGCATTCAGACTGATTGAGAACCACGGGGATGTCTTCACAAAAGACTTTGAGACTAACAAGGCTCTTGTGACAAAGTATACAACCATTGAGAGCAAAGTTATAAGGAACAGGGTTGCAGGTTACGTCACAAGAAAAGTTGCACGCATGAAAGTATACTGAACAGAAGATTTACTTCTGGACACAGGTAGGGATATCTGAAATGTTTGAAGGAGCAATGCCTGCCCTGATAACTCCTTTTACGAAGGATGACAGGATTGACAGGGAAGGCTTACAAAGGAATATTGCATTTGTTGAAGAGGGAGGAGTCGCGGGGATTGTGCCCTGTGGCACTACCGGAGAATCCGCAACTCTTTCCGCACTTGAGCACGAAGAAGTAATAGATATTGCAGTGGAGTGTTCAAAGGTTCCTGTGATTGCAGGAACAGGTTCAAATAATACAGGAGAAGCTCTCCAGTTTACAAAACACGCTGCAGATGCGGGTGTTGATGGTGTGCTTCTTATTTCTCCCTATTATAACAAGCCAAACTCTGCGGGCCTGCTTGCGCACTTCAAAAAAATTGCCGAGGCAGTCGATATTCCTATGATTCTGTATAATGTCCCATCCCGCACAGGACAGGACATGTCAGTAGAAGTTATTACTGAGCTTGCAAAAGTCGAAAATATTGTTGGAATTAAGGAAGCCAGTGGAAGTGTTGGGAAAGTTTCCCAGATCCTGGAAAATACTGCCGACGATGACTTCGTGATTCTTTCAGGCGAGGATGGTTTGACTCTTCCGATTCTCTCTGTGGGAGGCAGAGGAGTCATTTCTGTTGCTGCAAATATAGTGCCTGATAGAATGGCCAGAATGGTAAATGCAGCTCTTGCCGGAGACTACGAAACCGCAAGAAAGATCCATTTTGAGATTGCCCCTCTGATCCGTGCCCTTTTCCTCGAAACAAACCCGGTCCCGGTCAAAAAAGCTGCGGAACTTGCAGGCCTGGCAAGCGGGCACCTGAGGCTTCCACTCGCACCCCTTAGCGGGGCAAATACTGAAAAGGTTGAAGATGAACTCAGGAAATTGGGGGTCATTGAATGATTGACGCGGCAGTACTCGGAGCCTGCGGCAGGATGGGCTCCTTAATTGTAGAGAGCATTACCAGCTCTGCGGATATGCAGCTTGTCGCTGCTTTTGATATCAATAATTTTGGAAGGGATGCAGGAGAATTTGCCCATGTCGGAAACCTGGGAGTCCAGATATCGGACGTAAAAGATCTTGAACCTGTTCTGAAAGAAAGCAAAGCCGATGTCCTTATTGACTTTACCGCTGCTGGTGCAACCGCAGTTAACGCTCCAATAGCAGCCAGAGCCGGGGTAAATCTCATAATAGGAACTACAGGACTGACCCAGGAGCAGCGATCAGTAATTGATGAGGCTATTCAGGAAGGCCAGGTAAGTGCCGTTATCTCCCCGAACTATTCGGTAGGCGTTAACGTCTTTTTCAAGATAATCCGGGAAGCTGCAAAATATCTTGCAGATTATGATATCGAGATTATTGAAGCTCACCACAACCAGAAAAAAGACGCACCGAGTGGAACCGCCCTTAAGGCAGCCGACGTTATCAGTGAGGCTCTCGGTGGAAAGGAATACGTCTACGGCAGAGAGGGTATTGCCCCACGCGGAAAAGAAATCGGAATTCATGGAGTTCGCGCCGGTGATATCACAGGCGACCATACTGTCCTTTTTGCAGGGAATTCTGAAAGAATTGAGATAAAGCACATAGCTCACTCCCGCCAGATCTTTGTCAAAGGTGCAGTCAGGGCAGCCGAATGGGTCTGTAGGCAAAAATCAGGAATTTATTCCATGGACGATGTTCTTGGTTTGTAAGACAATTTCTTAGATCAGCAAGAAAGAAAATTAGAATAGTAAGTATGGGCCGCCCTAAGTTTCGTTATCAGTCCCACCCTTGTTTTCATTTAAAAACAGAGTTATTTAC
>DATMYS010000491.1:0-2992 GCA_035560835.1 Methanosarcina sp. | reverse complement strand
CGTCACCACTTATAAGAGCGGATCAGGATCTTCGGCAACTGCTTACACTACTACAAAAACAGTTCAGTTAGAGGTTCAGGGTAAAGAATATGCTCAGGTTGTGACCGTAAGCAAGGCTGATATTGATATAGCAAAGGAAGAACCTCTAGAGTTTATTGTGACAAATACAGGTACTTCTCCTCTGAAAAACCTGGTTTTCTCCTGGACCGATCCCAAAGGCGTGGTTTTGCCTGTATACTCCGACAACACAAAACACATAAAGTATCTGGAAGCAGGTCAATCCGTAAAAGTTGACTATACCGTGATGGCAGACGTAAATGCTGATCCGGGACTCTATACCTTGAATGTAAATCTTTCTTATGAAGATGCTGACTCTAACTCGAAAAGTATCCAGACCACAGCAGGACTTTTTGTAGGAGGAACTACGGATTTCGATGTATCCTTCTCGGAAAGTAGTCAAGGTGAGGTCTCTCTTTCACTTGCAAATGTAGGTAATAACATAGCATATGCTGTGAAAGTCTCTATCCCAGATCAAGATGGGTACAAGGTGTCAGGAAGTTCGTCAACAATCGTAGGAAATCTGGAGAAAGGAGATTACACGATTGCTTCATTTGATGTTTCGAATGATATGGGTAGTGCAGGAGGAAACACAACCGAAGGTGGTCCTGGAACCCAGCCAGATTCTTCTCAGGCCGGTGCTGAAGGTGCAAGTTCAGCTTCTCTGAATTCCGATCCACTAAAAGTCCAGATTGAGTACACGGATGCAAAAGGGGAAAGGATGACCGTTACTAAAGAAGTGGAACTCGAAACGACCTCCGGAAACATGACTGCAGCAGGAACCCCGGGAGGTCCAGGTAGCAGCGCTGGAATTGGTTCATACCTACCATATATTGGATTGCTTGTCCTTGCAGGTGGAGTATTCGTTTATCGCAGGAAGATACACGAAAAGGTACAGGTAATGAAAGCAAAAAAAGACGGGTACAAAAAGCCTGAAGACCAGAAGATCTGAAAGAACATATCAATAGAGAACGGAAGGGTGCAAGATGAGACATTCAACACAAGCTTTTTTCAAAAAAGGCTTGACCGCAACCCTTTTCAAAAAAGGCTTGATCGAAAACGGCGTGGTCGGCGTGATAAACCGGCGCAACGGTTTACGCAACCCTTTTTTGAAAAAGGCTTGAGCGAAAAGTAACGGAAGGATGCAAGATGAGACAATCAACCTACCTGAAAATGGGTCTGAACATGCTTGTACACAGTAAGCTCCGAAGCTGGCTGACCATTATCGGGATAGTTATAGGGATCGGATCTGTAGTTGGCATCCTCTCCCTCGGGGATGCCATGCAAGAGCAGGTGCAGAGTAGGCTTGCAGAGATGGATCTGACAAAAATCACAATAAGCCCGGGATATACCAAAGCATCGTCGAATATGCCTGGTCCAGGAGGAATGGGAGGAGGGACGACAACAGATGTTGAATTAACGGATGAGGACATTACGGCACTTAAGGGATTGGATAGTATACAATATATATCAGGAGAGATTTCCGGCAGTGAACCTGTGATTTATGCAGCGCAAAATGCAACTCTTTCAATCACAGGTGTGGACCCACAGGTCTGGCAATATATGACTACTTTAACGACACAGTCCGGAAGATTGCTTGAGCCATCTGACAAGTATGTCGCAGTCATAGGAAGTGGCGTTGCAAGTGGAATTTATGACCAGGACATCGGAGTTAACCAGGTGATAAATATTAACGGCAAAGCCGTGCGTGTCGTTGGGATTCTGTCAGAAGAAGGTGAAAGTGGTGACAGAAGTATTTACATGCCAATCGACGGAGCAGTAACCCTGCTTGATGACGCAGAAGAAGATGTTTATGATTCCATTACTGTAAAAGCCAAAAGCGAAGATCTTGTGGACAACCTGACGGAAGATATCGTGGATAAGCTCATGATTTCAAGGCACATTGTCAATGATGACGATAGAGACTTTTCCGTGACAGCTTCTAAATCGATGGCTGAGTCTGTCACTGAAATGACGAGTTCAATGACCCTGTTCCTTAGTGCCATTGCAGCCGTGTCCTTGCTTGTAGGAGCAGTCGGGATTGCCAACACTATGTTTACCTCTGTCCTGGAAAAGACAAAGGAGATAGGAACTATGAAAGCCATTGGGGCAAAAAACAGGGATATCCTTATGATTTTCCTCTTCAATTCCGCAATGGTTGGGCTTGTTGGTGGTATCCTTGGAGATATTCTGGGAGCTTTTGTTTCAACTCTCTTCCCTATGCTGGGTCTGCAAATGATGAGAGGGGGAGGCAGTTCTTCAGGCATTTATTTTGCTCCTGATCTGATGGCTTTGGGACTTATCCTAGCAGTTTTAATAGGTGTGATCTCAGGAGTGGTTCCTGCGTACAGGGCTTCAAAGTTAAAACCAGTAGATGCACTGAGATATGAATAAACAGAAAATAAAATGGAAAAGAAAGGGTTGATTCCCTTTCTTAATTTCCTGCTTTTTTAGTATTGAGGTTTTGTGAAAAATAATTTTATTGTCTTGAGACTGTTTGTTTACTGCATTGACACCGTTTGAAAACTGACTTATTTAAAATGGGGATAACTGGAGAGAAAGCAGTTGAGCAAAAGGATCCAAATTTTGCTGTTATTGGGAGTCTTATTAGTGATCATAGGTACACTCCTGAAAATTACCATAAATCCTTTTTTTTGGGGTACATGGACTGTGACTGCATTATTCGTGGTTTTGCTTTTCAGAATAGATCCTCTCAACCCGGGAGGTAAAGATTGAATGAAATATATTTGGCTAGTGTCGCGTCAATCTTAAAGGATTGAGTTATACTTAATAGTTGTAACCTAATTTATACGACATTTTACTGCTGACGCGACACTAGCAGTACCTTCTGAAAGAAAAATGGTATCAATTTATTATGTGCAGCTATCTTGAATAACCCTGATATATATGGTTAATTTCTGCTGGTAAAAAAGAC
>DATMYS010000490.1:0-3249 GCA_035560835.1 Methanosarcina sp. | reverse complement strand
ATATTGTGATAATGTTAAAAGATCTAATTTCTTCAAAATTTAATAAGTTTTGGGATCTTCATACATAAACTTACTCTAAATATATGCGTAGTTACATAAAGGGGGTTATCCAAATGAGTAATCAATTACTTGTAGGGAATGGTACAGAGCCTATACTAAATAAAAGAAATAAATGTACTGTAGACAAAGCCTCTAAAAATGTCACAGTGGTTCTTTCTACCTATAATGAAGAAACTTCTATAGGAAGTAGTATCCTTCTCTCGAAGCTCTATGCTGACAGGGTGATTGTGGTTGATGATGCCAGTTCAGATCAGACAGCCGAAATAGCAAAAAAAGCCGGGGCCGAAGTGATCATAAACAAGATTAACAGAGGAAAAGGTGCTTCTCTAGAAACAGGTTTTAAAGCTGCAGTCCATCTAGGCGCTGATATAATTGTGACAATGGACTCAAGAGGTCATCATAACCCTGATGATATTCCTAGGCTTATTGACCCGATAGTAACAGGATGTGCAGATGTAGTTAACGGAACTCGATATATAAACAGTATGGACAGGAATACTCCTGTTTACCGCCGTGTTGGGCAGACGATTCTGGGTAAGATCGCTAATAAAAAATCGGACAAAATTAGAGATTCTCAGATCACTTTTCGCGCCTTTGCAGCCTCTACAAAAGATGTTATTCAATTCAATACACAGGATCAGGCAATAGAAAACGAGATGTTTGGAGATGCAGGCAAATCCAGTCTCCGCATAAAAGAAGTCGAAATAGGTGCCCATCATTATAACTTTGAAGACCCGGTAAAAGCTCCAATCAAGTATATTCTTGGAGTCTTGAGAACTGTAGTCAGGGACATAGAAGCCAATAAGCCGCTGTACTTCTATGCAGTTCCAGGTTTTGCCCTTGCTACATGCGGTTTTTATATGGGGTTGAAGTTTCTTGAAGCCTCTGTCCTTGGAATAGAAAATCTTCATTTCTGGTCTGTAATTCTAATGGTTTTTCTATCTATTGGCGGAGTGTATATGACAGTGAGAGGAATTGTAATGCATTCCCTGGTGGAGACGATTCAAACTGAAGCTACATAATACCTATATACAATTATTCAAGAGGATTCTCTGGGAAAATAGTCAAATAGAACCTGTTAAAATGAAAAAAATGAGAGTCACTTTTAACGATGTGCGAAGTAAAAGAGTTAGTCCTCTTTTATTCCGCTTGAACAGACCTTTTATGGGCTTCCTTAGTTGAAGCCTGACTTTAAGTTTTCAGGTTTTATTGTTTTGAACGAACTCCTCAATTTCGGAATTCTCTAATTATCTTTTTCATTTGTGCATCTTTTTTCAAGATATACATATAGTAAAAACAGACAATTACGCCGGAAAAGACAACAAGCAATACCTGGTTTATTTCTACGATTTTAAGGGCAATAATGACAATTCCTGCAGGAATGAAGAGAATAAAATTCGAAAATACTATTTTCAGGACTCTCGAAGCCTTTACTCCGGAATAGGACATCATCTTTAGGCAAAGGTAACCGTATACCACAATGCCTGACATTGAAAAAAGTATAAGTGCAGTACGTGCATTTCCAAGCAGACCGCCGATCGTAAGTGAAAGGAGGCGTGTGATCAGGTTGAAAAAATTATAATGGAAACCGAAGTGATATTTTTCAACTACTACGTATATAGCAGTTAATGGGGAGGAGATAAACCATATAAAAGCCCATAGACTCAGAATCTGGGTGTAGACGCCTGCTTCTGTCCAGGTTTTTCCGAAAATAACCGTAAAGACATCGCTGCCGATAATTGTCAGGATAAGTATCGGGAACATGCCTATAACCACAAGCATTCTGAACACATTCTCAACAAGGGAAGGAAGAGTGCCCTCGGTGAAGGCTTTTGAGGCTCTCTGGAAGAATACCTGTGAAATCGAACCTCCAATGAAACTCATCGGCAGCTGCAGAAGACGAAAACCGAGAGAATAAAAACCTACCACTGCAGGCGTGAAGAAAGCCGAAAGAAGGAAAGCAGGAAGCTGCCAAGATACTGAGTTCATGAGGGCAGCCCAGGTATCTACAAGCGAAAATTTGCGGTACTTCTTAAACCCCTTATATACTTTTTTCCAGCTCAGGCTTTTCATAATTAATTTCCTATCATCTCTCCAGATCTGTCCTCCAAGCACAAATGTCGCAATAGACTGGCCGGTAAGGCTTCCAACTATCAGCCCGCCTGCCCCAATTTTTTCTATAAACCCAAAGCCTATCTGTGTTGCAGTACTCGAGACCGAACTGAAGATTCTTGAAAAGGAAAGCCTTTTAAAAAGTTTTGTTCTTGAGTTCCAGTTATTCAGTGCAAGAAATAGCCCGTTCACAAAAATAAAAGGGGGTACAAGCCAGAGATAGTCTCCTATCTGCTGAGAATTCAGAATATTAACTATAGGCTCTTTAAAATACCACATGATTGGAAAGGTTAAACCGCTTACAAACAGCACTGCCAGAAAACTCAGTCCTAACAGGTTTAAAGCCTCTTCGTTCGATTCAGGTAGCATTATGGAATATTCGTATCTCATGCAGGCGATGACACTGATAATGCTGGTGATAGAAAGGTAGAGAGCCCAAATTCCGAAATCTTCAGGCCCATAAAGGCGGGTCAACACAGGAGCAGCTAGAATTGTAAGGATTTGAGCAAAGGTTGTTCCGCCTGCAAGTGTTAGCACATCGAAAGCAAAGCTTTCCTTCTTGCTGTTATCAGATCTTTTCTCTGCTGCATCTGCTGTTATTTCATCCATATCTGGTACCTTAAAAGAAGTCTCCTTTAGAGATGAATGTATGTAGTCCTGCATTTTCAAGCCGTTTTTATTTTTGAAAACACAATTAAAGGTATGATATTCTCAAGTTGATGCTGAATATCAGATTTTTTCCTATCCAAGCTCCCCTATAAATAAGCCCCCTTGAAATTAATTCGTTGTTTTCTTAATCTACGTAGACATTAACAATTAGAACTATATGATTTCCCCTCCCTCCTACTTTTCTCCTCATCGCCCTAAACACTACTTTGCCATAGGCTCCTTTTTATAGGTTCTGTTGAGATTTCAGTCACGATGAACTTTTTAACAGAACGTCAATGTTAAATTTTAAAGAATTCAGGTTTCAAAACCGGTAGTAATCGGCTTATCTACTTTCAGATATCCCCACAGCTGAAAAAGTTATTAATCATGCCTGTCTTCGTCGCTGATTACTATTATTTTGATTTGTTA
>DATMYS010000489.1:0-7408 GCA_035560835.1 Methanosarcina sp. | reverse complement strand
CATATATTTTTACCTGGTAATATATAGACTGGTCTATAAAATTCACAGGGCTGAAATCTATGACAACTCATATCGAAATCAACGGAATCGTTGTACAAGTATATGAATCAGTATATGACTATGCGTTTCGAAACGCGAGCTTTTCTAACTATGCAGGTGAGAAAGTAGACGTGTCATACTTTTTAGATAAAGATGAGAAATTAAAGCTTCCGAATGTGATTATTCGACCTATATCACTATATAAGGACTTGAATTTTTCAGTCGGAAAACAGGTACTTGATGGTGTAGAGTTTCCTGAGACAATAGTAATAATGGCTTAGAATATGCACTGGTAAATTATGGTGAGCAAGAAATCAGCTACCTGAAAGCAGATGCCATGGACAAACCTGTGTACACTCTTATATCCAGAACTATACGGGTTATGAATGGAGTGTATCTATATTGTTATCCTCAGACACCGAGATATATTTAAGATTTTTAAATGAGAACTAACGCCCTAGTTATATCTCATTGAGGAGTATAATTACTGGACTGTAGGCGGACTATGTTGGTGCTGCCTGGAAGATAAGGAAAAAGCCTGAAAGGGAACCAATGAGAAGAATAAAGAATAGAAAACAGAAACAGTCCACTGGAGGAATAAAGAAATGAAAGTTGTCGCGTTTAACGGAAGCCCGAGAAAAGAAGGGAATACGTCTGTCCTTATAAAGCACGTCCTTGCGGAACTTGAAAAAGAAGGAATAGAAACTGAAGTTGTACAGGTAGGAGGAAAAAGAATCCACGGTTGCACAGCGTGTGGAAAATGCTACGAAAAAATGGATAGGAAATGTATAAATGACAAGGACATTATCAATGAATGTATTGAAAAGATGCTCGAAGCCGATGGTATAATTCTAGCTTCACCTACTTATTTTGCAGACCTGACTCCCGAACTTAAAGCCGTGATCGACAGAGCAGGTTTTGTTGCTAAAGCCAACAGCGAAATGTTCAGGCATAAAGTCGGAGCAGCAGTTGTTGCAGTAAGAAGGGCAGGCTCGATTCACGTTTTTGACTCTATCAACCATTTCTTCACAATTTCCCAGATGATAATCCCGGGGTCAAGCTACTGGAATATGGGAATGGGGCTTGCTGAGGGGGATGTTGAAAAAGACGAAGAAGGCATTCAAACAATGCAGACTTTGGGCCAGAATATGGCATGGCTTTTGAAGAAGCTAAATGCATGAATTATAGCCAGCTATCCAAGTCCTACAAGCTTTTTTTGAAAATGGTTGCGTTGTGCCCGCTTTACCATCTCTTCACGTCGTTTTCGCTCAAGCCTTTTTCGAAAAGGCTTGCAGGCAAGCAGTTTTTTTAAAAGGGTTATAGTTTGACCCGCCATTCGCTGGCGAAGATGAGCATGGATTCTTTTCTGAGCTGACCTATGAGGCATACGTTTGCTTTTTTTGCGGCTTCAACTCCTGAGTCGAAGGGCATAGATTTGGTGACGATAAGAGGAATTCCTGCCCGTGCGGCTTTTATGACCATATAGGCTGGCTGCCGGCCTGTCGAGAGCATGTAATGTTGTGAGAGGTCAAGGCCCTTGAGAAAGGCAGCTCCTACGGCTTTGTCTACGGCGTTATGCCGGCCGATGTCGACGATTTGTATCGCAAGTTTCCCGCTTCGGTCTATCAGGGCTGCCAGATGGGTTCCTCTGGTAAGTTTGTATGTATCGGATTCGAGGTATCCTGTGCCTGCAAAGATGGTTTGCGGCTCAAAAACAGAGTCCGAATTTACAAAGATTTCTCTGTCGGTTTTTCCCTCTTTTTCGGCTTTTCTGGCTTCTTCGGTGGTTTCGGTACGAATTTCCTGATTCTCCTTTATAGTAGTCTGGACATGAACCGCCCCGCCTTCCACTTCTACGTTTTCGATTTTCCTGAAACCGAGAACACCTTCTGTAATCAAGTGGCCTACCGCAAGCTCTTTGAGTTCAAGAGGGGAGGCAAAAAGTGTTGTAAAGAGTTTTCCGTCGAGAAAGAGTTTAAAAGGGCATTCCCTTGCAAGCAGCACTTTAACATCTTCGGCTCTGCCGTCGGAATGCATTCTTTTCGCAGGGTATGGAGTGGTATAATTTTCGGGCATATGGATCGGATTTCTCGCTTTTTCAGTGTATGGCGAACATATGTATCCATATGATTTTTTCTTTTCCGTCAGCTCAGATAGACTCCAATGTAGTCTATACGGAAAATACCTGCTGCACCATTTACATTACTAGTCGTAACTTTTAGATTGAGAGTAATATCTTTGGGATCTGTTGGAGATGGAGATATAGATAACGTTTTATTGTACAGGCACCAGCCATCATTCGGGTTGAAAGTATCACTTCCGGTTCCTGCGACAGTCATAACTATATTGGGTTTATAGCTGCTACTGAAAGTATATATCATACAAATGGTTGCTTTCGTGGGAGTCGAAGTGGAACTAAATGAGCTGTAATTATTAAATCCAAAGTTCAGGTCGAGAATTTTGTTTTTATCCATACTATAGTTGAAGTCATTCACTCCACTGTATGAACTCAACATCTGATTTGTGAAATTTCCTGCTGGGAGTAAATAGCTTTCATTACGATCTTTCAATACATTTGGATCAGTGTTGCCAGCAGGTGAGTTTTGTCCATAGGTCCCATTAAATGTATCAAAGAAATACCATTGTTTTAGCTTCATCACATTTCCAATCACGTCTGTGCTATGATCATAACTGAAATTACTTCCTGTTCCAAGTTCGGCACCTACTGTGGCTTTACTTATATAGAGCCTTTCAAGGGTCTTGGTGCTATTGGGCAGGAAAGAGAATCGCACATGGCCGGAACCATTCAGGTATTGAACAGTATAATCTTCTCCATATGTGAGGTTTTTATCTTGTGCAATTTCGTTGAAATATGCAATCCACGCGCCCGGATACCTTGTGGCAATTGTCAGGTTAAAGGCGTTGATAGGTGTGCTTGTATTTTTATAGTCATTGCTATCGTATACAGGTATTGTTTTACATCTTGTTAGTTGAAGCGGAACAATAGTGTTTGAGGAAGAAGAATCACGCTTGCCTGAAAGTTGAACTGCCTGTATTATGACTGTGTAGTTGTTTTCGTTAGTTTCGTTTTTTATTATAGTGAATGCAGGCGGCTGCCTCATCACTGAGCCTTTATCATTTGCAAGAATCAAGGCTCCATTTTCATATCTGAAGATCTGGTCCGGATATTGTCTGTTTTCAGAATAGCAGGTAACTCCTCCACATTCAAGAGTAATATTATCAAGTTTTATTTTTTGTGAAAGACTGCGAGGTACTATCGTCATTGCATACCTTTCAGTATTCACTTCAAGTTTTCCGTCCGATTTTGAGGGTTCTAAAAAAGGGATTTGCCCTCCTCCCATATCAACTGGCACAGTTACCGAAATATTATGACTCGAATAATTGTATGGTCCCAGGAGTCCGGAGAGTATATCGATACTTGTCTTCACTCTCCCCATCTCATCCAATGTATTATACATGTGATCGCTTTCAGCGTCGTTTTTCCAATCAGGAACATATTCAAGCTTGACTACTGCAATCATTGTAAATATGAGAGCTAAGAGCAATACTGCTGCGATAGCTGTTGCAGCGGCAGATTCAGACTTTGAAAAACAGGACCGACCACCCACTTTCCTGTCTCCAGTCTTTTTCCTTGTCGTAATGACTTTCGGGAGCATTTTCCAGACCCTTGAGTGTGACTTTTATTTTTTCCTTAAGTTTTTATCTAATTTCACCTTCAGTTCAATTTAGATTAAACCGATTCCGGGTTCTGCCTTGATCTCGGTCTCACTTACATACAGGTTTAGGATGTCGGAATTGGCATTATTTCCGTTTCCACTATTTCCGTTTCCGTTGCTTGCCTCTGGTGTCAAAGTGAAGGTAAAACGCACATTGTTGCCAGTGAGCCTTTCAACAATGTATTTTTCCGAGCCTATTTTTGAATCATTCATTGTATTATTAAAATACTGCATCCAGGCATCTGGATAGTTTGAAGTAATTATCAGTATAAACTTGTCTACGCCCACCAACTCCTGATTCTTATTATTACCATTACTGCTATAGACCAAGCTACCATTCTCACTATCAAAGACGGACTTGTAATTAATTCCAGCAAGGCGGAGAGAGCCTTCGCTGTTTGAGGAGATAATTTCAATTGGAGCGTGTGGGTCCTGACAGACACTTATCGTGTTTATCGAAACATTGTATTCATGATGTCCGCTGGTTGATATATTGGAGAAATGGATTGAAGGGTAGAGCATCATGACTGACTGGTCTTCTTGGTCAAGGATCACAGCTCCGTTTTCGTAACTGAAAACCTGATCCACATAGTGACTATTCTGAGAAGTGTAAGTAATGGTGCCGCAATCGAAAGATTTTACTTTAGGAACGGTATCAGGGTTTACTATTATGCTCATCACGCACTTACCCTTGTTTACAGCAAGAGTTCCACTGGATTTCATTGAGCCTATATATGGAATGTCTCCACCACCCATACGAAAAGACACACTTGTTACTAACTTTGAATAAAGGGGATTAATAGGGGAAGAATTTGAATACATGTCGTTAATAAGAGAGGAATTTGAGTACATGGCCTGAAGAGCTGAGGAATATGAGTTTGAAGCTAGTAAGATTGACATCACATCTATTCTTGACTTAAGTTCTGCCATATCTTCCCATATATCATCCATATGAGAGTATTCGGCATCATTTTTCCACTCCGGAACGCATTCTACCCATAAGATAGTTAATACCGAAAATATGATTCCCAGTAGCAGTACTGCCCCAATAACAGTTGCTGTTCCAGACTCTGAATGAGAAAAAAACTTTCCCCCTGATCTGAACCTGTTTTCTTTGTGTTTTTTCATTTATTTCAGACCCCCTGGCTTTAACTCCCTGTTCGAGTTACTGCGCCACATGAATCCCGATAAAGTCAACCCAGAGAATTTTATTGTCACTGCCTGCATTACCAATTCCTGAAAACCTGACTGTAAGATTTCTTAGTTCTTCAGTTGTGTTTACCCATGGTGTTAAGTCAAAGTTAGGCAACTCCTCATCGCTCTCAGTGATGGTCTGATATCTCTCCAAATAAACACCCGGATTATAGCTCGAAGGAACAATGGTGACCCACTTATCTGGGTTTTTATCGTTAATTTCAAGCGTCAGGTTTACTTGACTATTGTCGTGTATTTCATATACTACTTTTAAAAGAACTGTTGTTAACGGGTTTTTAAGGTCCAATCCATATTCATCTATACCAAAAGTGAAATTTTCACAGGTCCAAATGCCCTTAGAAATATTGCAATCAGTCATAAGGTTATCACCGATCCCATCAACCAGCTCGGTGGGCATCCATTCCTTTGTTGAGTTGTCGTATATGCTCCCATAAGGGTGAGGAGTAATCCAGTAAGGAAAATTACTTTCTCTGCTGCCCTTCTGGAGTACTGCTTTCTGGATAACCTGCTGGGACGGTGTGTCCACAAAGAACATATCTATGTCGTCAGTGCTTTTGAGGTCGTAACCAGTATTAATTTCAATGCGATCCCCAAGTGTGAACACATTTTCACTGGAATCAGGGTCATCCGGATTCAGCTTTGTGACTGTGAAAGTGGAACTGTCAGAACTGTTAAATGGAGAGTTAGGAATTTGCTGTCCGTTGACGTAGATTGCTATGTTGATTGCCGACAGGTCAATAGCTTCTCCTCCACTATGTGTAATATACACGTAATCGGTAGTTGTATTGAGATTTTCACGCAGGTCTGTATTAGGAGTATGTTCCGGTTTCACAGCTCCTCCATCGGAAAATACAGCAGCGCCTATTGTAGAAAAGGCTATAACGACTATACTCATCATGAGCAATTGCCCATATACCTCTGAAACTCCCCTGCAGTCCTGGTAAAGTGCCCTACGCTTTTTACCCTCCACGATAAAAATCACCTTCTAAATATTTAGTACCAACTTCACAAAGTGTTTTTAATAGAATATTAATCTGACTGTCTGAGAAAATTTATTAAAGCAGAACTGCTAATAAATATCTCGATAAAATAATTTGCAATGTAACGACGGGTCGTTCTTTGTTACATTCAGCAAAAATTTAAATACTTATGAAAAGTAGGATGATTTACAGTTAAAATAAAAGAACATTGTTAACTCTATATTTCAGGTGTTAAAGGTATCTGGCGGGCTTTCCTGTCCAAATACGTTTAACAAGGAGGGAGAAACATATGGATTTCAAGAAATTGTTTGAAAATAATAAAGCAGTTTCCCCGGTTATCGGTGTTATTTTGATGGTTGCAATAACCGTCATCCTCGCCGCTGCAATCGGATCTTCCGTATTTGGCCAGGGAACTACAGAAGCTGCACCGAAGGCGAACTTTGACATTAAAGCAGCTGACGTTAGTGGTGGTATAGCATCTATAAAAATTGAGCACCTTGGTGGAGATCCAATTCATTTCGAGAAGGACACTGTAACAAAAGTTATGGCATCTGTCAATGGTGATACTGCTGTCCAGATTGCGTCTGCGGGGACTGGTACTGGTTATCTTGAGACTATGGGCGTTGGTGATGTAAAGACACTTCAATTAAAACTTAAATCGGATGGGACCGCGCTTCAAGATAAAACTGTTACTCCCGCTGAGGCTATTGGCACTGGCGATACTGTAAATATCAAATTCATAGATGTCCAGACCAATCAGATAGTTTGCGATAAGGATATAAGGTTCTCATAAACAAAAATTAAGCACCTCAACTAGGTGCTTTTTCCTTTTTACTTATTACAACGGGAGCGCAGAGGGTCACGAATACCCCATTCTTTAGATTGGGGATGAAGTGAACCCTCGCCTCTTCGTTTTTCTCTTTGAATATCTAAACCATAGCTTCCTTATATAGAAATATTAATTCGGATAGGAAACCGAGATCAAAATTTCCATCACTTATGTTAAGGAAACCTTGTTAAAGGACACTTAATCATCGTCCCCAAGCAACCGGGCGGGCGGCCCGAAGCATACCCCATCCTTTAGGGTGGGGTGGCCGCTCGCAATTTGATTTTTCTACTTTTTTATAACTTACAGTAAGCAAAGATTTACCTTCGGTGAATCAAAGTTAAATAAAGGCTAAGTAAAACAAAAAAGTCAGGAATAGTAAAAACTCAAACAGATATTTACGTGAAAGGAGAATTTGAGATCTACTATTTAGCAAACAACTCGTTTTTTCTATATGAGTCTATCCCAAACTAAGTTTATTCCTACATCAATAAAAGCTTAAGAGCTATTTTCCTAATCAGAAAATAGATTGATTTTTACAAATTCGAGATTTAGAGAGGTGATTTTGAGTTTTGGGATAGGCTCACAGCTTAAAGTTTAATAATAAATTT
>DATMYS010000488.1:0-2264 GCA_035560835.1 Methanosarcina sp. | reverse complement strand
TTACAAAACTAAGAAATGTTCCATAGAAGGTAGATAAAAGTGGTCTGGGGGATAGATTTTTCCCCGAAGGGAACGGAAGCTCTTTACAGGGAACATAATGGAAAACTTCTGATAGAACTTGAGTTGCATAACATAATGCAAATTTTCAATTCTTTTGATCCTGCCCCTTTTCACGAAAAAGAGCTTGACAAGGAAGCAGAAGAATATATTTATAACACCGTTGGAGAGTTCCCTCTAAAAAAGCCCCTTGGGATTGTAATATACGTTCCCCCTTCTGAATTTGATGGAGAGACCGAGCGTACTCTTAAAGAAGCAATAAGAAACCATTTTTCTTACAAAAAAGTTCTCACTGACATAGAGTTGAGAAAGCTTCTTCAGCGAGGAAGAAGAAACATGACAATTGCGATTGTCTTCCTTTTTTTGTGTCTGCTCATAATCCGGCTTCTTGCAACGCTTGAACAGGACTTGATAAATACCATGCTCTCCGAAGGCCTGACAATTATTGGCTGGGTTGCCATGTGGGAACCTGTTTACGTTTTTCTCTACGGGTGGTGGCCTATTGTACAAAAAAGAAATATTTACAGGAAAATTCTCAGAACGGATATAAGTGTCATACCTGGTTCCCAGTTTGAAGTAAAATTGACAGATTCCCGTTTTTCACCAAATAGAAGCGAACTGCAGTTTGAAGGCCCGAAAGTTACCGAATAGGGGTTAAATAAGGGATGGCGGCCGGAAGGACCTGAAACTCCAGTCCTTTTAGTGTCATCTCATTCTTTTAACGCTTTTTATCCTTTTAGTATCATCTTATTCTTTTAATTATTCTTTTAATGTCTTTTTGTTCTTTCAATGACTCTTTATTTCTTATATCCGTGAAAGGAGAAGAGACGCCTCTGAATTAAAAGTGAAATTTCAAATTCTTATTCGAATATCCGTGCGTCCACAACCACATGCAGGACTCCAGGAGAGTATTTTTTTATCCTGCGGGTTTCCAGAATCTCCACCTTCTTTCTCAATGCGCAGGCAACTTTTTCTATCCTTTCATGGGGTCTGGTTCTAGCAAGACGCTCCGGGACTGTTTCGTGGTAGTGAAGAATTCCCCCATTTTTTTTCAGTGCTTTTATAGCTACTCCAAGATAGTGATGTGTTGTTCCCACATACCCCATAAGCACGCGGTCGGCTGTTCCTTCAGGGGTAACCTTTGAGCAGTCCCCGCAGATTGGGACTAAAATATCCTCTATCTTATTTAGCCTGATGTTTTTCCTCAGATAGGCGAAGGATTCAGGGTTTATTTCGATACTTATGATCTTTTTCGGCCTTGAGTGGACAGCCATGGGAATTGAGAAATACCCTATTCCTGCGAACATATCCACTATAACTTCCCCTTCTCCTAACCTGCTCATCCGCTTCCTTTCCTCAAGATTTCCTTTGGAGTACATTACCTTTGTTACATCCTGCTTAAAAAAGCAGCCATTCTCTTTGTGAATTGTTTCAGTTTCGCTGCCAAGAAGAATTTCCCTTTTTGGCTGGCGGAACTGCCCTTCGATTCCAAAATCTCTTATAACGGTTCTGCACCTCGGGTACATCGAGAGTAAAGCCTCAGCTATCCTTGTTTTTTTATCTTCCAGGACTTCAGGGATGCCAACTATTATTATATCTCCCAGAATCTGCCAGCCGGTAGGGACTGACGCAAGTTCAGATTCGGAAAAAAAACTTTCAAGGGACTCTTTGAGAGAGTTAGGCTTTTTAAGGAATTCCGGATTTTCCTGTTCAAAAACCAGAAAACCGTCCACACTGTCGTATGCAGCCTTTGTTACCGGGATTTCCAGAAAGTTGCCGTCCTCAGTCCTGACTTTTCGAATCTTTCTTGAAGTATCCAGAAATCCCCCAAGAATTGCTTTTTTCCTTAGTTCTTCTCCTTTTTCCGGGGCAACCCTGATCACTCTGTACATTGGAATTGAAGGATAGCATACATAGGATTAATGTTTTTTGTCTGAACTTTATGTAGACAGGTTGCCTGATCAATAAAAACTGCCTTCAAATGCACATTACATACTCAAAAATTACATAAATAAGAAAGTATAAATAGTCTAAAAATATACATATCTTAACCTGTGAGGTATCCGTTTAGAGGATATTGTCCTTTTTTGACTTTCTGGAGCGAGCGATAGGGCGATGAAAACTCCTATGACGAGTTTATGCTGTAAGTATTGAGACAAATTTTTATTTTTTAGTGAGTTTTCTGCAGCAGGAAAAAATATTAAAGG
>DATMYS010000487.1:0-5255 GCA_035560835.1 Methanosarcina sp. | reverse complement strand
TGATAGAGTTTAGAATTAATTGTCTAGATTATATACATCTAATGAGAGAATAAGACAAGATTAGGGCGAAATAGCAAAAAGTGCTTTGAACAAAAAATTAGATGTCCGGAGCGTGCATTTGGAGATTGAGATTATCAAGGATCTTTGCAAATTACAGTGATATAAAAGATAATCTGGCCCAAATCGACTTAAGTCGATTTAAAACAGCAAGAAAATGGATAAAAAAAGTTTGGTACGAGGAGTAAGATTCGAACGCATGAACTCCTAAGAGACCAGGCCCTAAAACTAGCGCCTTTAACCTGGCTGGGCAACTCTCGCATGTTGACTTGCCTACTTCTAAATAAAATATAGTCCTCTATGTTAAACTCTGAATAACCTGCATGTAATCTCATCCTTGCTTGACCTGCAGGCAGAAACCTTCTACTTTAATCTCATGTGCTTGATTTGATCCTCAGGTGCATAAATCATAAGGAGAGATATTTAGAAAGTTGAGCCAACTTTACTCCATCTTTTTAGGGATATGCTCCACACAGATTTCCTTGACCGTTGTCACTTTCATTGTATTTGTTTCTTTATCAGGTTCACCAGTAACTTCAACGAATTTACGGCAGAAAAATTCAAGGTAATAGTCTAGTTCCCATGGACCTCTATCCCCATAATTCAGCAGAAATTCCCTGTCCCAGGTCTGAAGATAATAATCTGGACCTTCACTTTTGCTTCCGATCCGTCCATATTTTACATAAACGAGTCCTTCAAAAATTTCCACACAGTGTTCCCCCTTTTGATATACAATTCCAACTTAAAAAACAAATTCTGTCAAAAGGTAATATTACCGTATTATAACAATTACTTTTCAGTATAATAAGGATGCGAGTATTACCCCATTATATCATGTATTAAACTCCTCAATGATTATGAATCTACAAAATAATTTCAGGATACAGCACATATAAAAAAGGGTCGCTCAGACGCAAAGGGTACGATGCAAACGTGAAAGGAACTGTAAAAGATCCTGTGGAAAATCACAAGAATGCTGCGAACTTCGGTGAGATTGTCTCAGTAAGCGACAGTGCCGTAGATGTACAGTTTGAGAAGCATTTGCCACACCCATTTACACGTTACCGCGTGCGAGAAGGGAAGGACAAATTGACATTGAGATTTTGACCCAACTTACAACGTGTCTTAAAATTAAACTTGGTTCTATAATTCGGAAAGGACTTAAACATCTGAACTAAAAAACATTCGCATTAAGCCGTTAAATGTCCAAAGTGCAATTTTAAATAATGGTGGCTATTGTATTTGATTTTATGTATTGAGTGCGTACAGTCTTAGGGGGTAAGAAGGGATCAGGACAGAAAAGTACCTTGAAAAGTTCAAAGATTCTAGTATCGCATCAGCCTTAAAATGTCGGAATAATTATATTCCCTTGTATCTATAATAATTCTTTATGAAAGATATACTGTGACACTTACCAAAGATGAACGTGAAACTTTTCGTAAACTAATCTCAAAGGGCAAACATAACTCTCAAAAAACTCTCAATGCTCTAATATTACTTAATTGTGATAAAAGTAAATGGAGTGTTAACCATTCAACCAATGAAGAAATCTCACGTATCCTGAATATCAGCATGAGAAAAATTGACCGTGTTAAAAAACGATTTGTAGAAGAAAGTCTTGACGTTGCCCTCGATGGGAAAAAAAGAGCTCGGATTTATGCTAAAAAAGTTGAGGGTGATTTTGAAGCCCATTTAGTTGCATTGAGTTGCAGTGAACCTCCTGAAGGTTTTTGCAAGATGGTCTTTGAGATTGTTAGCTGATAAGGTCGTAGAACCTGGATATATCGAGAATATTTCTCATGAAACAATACGTCATATCTTAAAAAACGAAATCAAACCCTGGCAAAAGAAAGAGTGGGTAATTCTCCCGGAACAAAACAGTAGCTTTGTTGCAAATATGGAAATGGTGCTCGATGTTTATAAACGTCCATTTGATCCACTAAATCCTGTAGTATGTATGGATGAATCTCCAAAAAAACTGATTTCAGAAACCAAAATTCCTGTCTCCTGTTCACCTGGGAAACCAGCCAGGTATATTATGAATACAAACGTTGTGGAATGTGCAATATATTCCTTGCCTGTGAACCATTAACAGGAAAAAGAATAGTGAAAATTACTGAAAGAAAAACCAAGAGAGACTGGGCTTATTTTCTGGAAGAAATTGCACTTCAACAGGAAAACGCAGATAAAATTACGCTGATAATGGACAATCTAAACACATATATTCCAGGATCTCTATAGGAAGTATTTCCACCAGCAAAAGCGAAGGCATTGTGGGACAGGTTTGAGTTCGTGTATACCCAAAACATGGGAGCTGGCTGAATATAGCAGAGATCGAATTGAATGTACTCACAGGTCAGTGCTTAAAAAGAAGAATGGATAGCATTGAAGTTGTTAGGAAAGAGGCATTAGCATGGCAAAAGTTCAGAAACAACAAAAGTGCAAAGGTTAATTGGCAATTTACAACAGAAGATGCGAGGATAAAATTGTCACGTCTTTATCCGTCACTTGAGGATTGACGAGACACCAGGACCTTTCAACCGTAGGAAGGGAATTTGCCACAATCCTGATGTTTACGGAGACTAAGAAGAAAATAAACAGGTAAGTAGCAGGTAATAAGGAGATATCCCATTGACTAATAGTGATAAAAAGCTTGCATTCTGGAGTATTCCTGCATTCAAGATGCTGCAAGAACTCCAAACGACAACAGAAGGTCTGAGAGGCTCCGAAAGCGGTGAACGCCTTAAAATATATGGGGCTAATATTCTCAAACCAAAGAAAAGGTCAGATGCTCTGAAAATCTTGCTTTCCCAATTCAAGAGCCCGGTTACTCTTCTCCTTCTTTTTGCAGCTGGACTGTCTTTCTTTCTCCAAGAATCTACAAACACTATAATTATTGTAACCATTATCGTGATCAGCAGTCTGCTGGGTTTCTGGCAAGAGAAAGGATCTGCAGATGCCTTTGAGAAACTGCTCAGCGCAGTACAGATAAGAGCAGCAGTGCTGAGGGACGGCAAGAAAACGGAAGTCCCTGTAGAAGAGATCGTGCCCGGGGATATAATAATCCTCAACGCAGGAGACATGATTCCTGCAGACTGCTTGATTCTGGAATCAAATGACCTTTTTGTTAGCGAAGCTACCCTCACAGGAGAGAGTTATCCCGTAGAAAAATCAGTAGGTGCATTGAAAGCAGAAAGCCCTCTCGCAAAGCGTATAAATTCTCTATGGATGGGAACCAGTGTGGTTAGCGGAAGCGGAAAAGCACTGGCAGTATTCACAGGAAAAGAAACCGAGTTTGGGAAAATTTCAGAAACGCTGAAACTCAGGCCCCCAAAAACTGAGTTTGAAGAGGGAATTTCACATTTCGGATATTTTCTGATGGAAGTTACGATGCTGATGGTTGTAGCCATCTTCGCGATCAATGTATATCTCCAGCGTCCGGTACTTGACTCTTTTCTCTTCTCCCTTGCTCTTGCAGTCGGGCTGACTCCTCAGCTCCTTCCTGCAATCATCAGTGTTAACCTTTCCCACGGCGCACGAGAGATGGCGCAAAATAAGGTGATTGTCAAGAGACTAGCTTCAATCGAGAACCTTGGCAGTATGAGCCTGCTCTGCTCCGACAAGACCGGCACACTGACCGAAGGAGAGCTGCAACTTCACTCTTGTCAGGATCTCAAAGGAGATCAAAATGAAAAAGTTCTCCTTTACGCCAGCCTGAACGCCTATTACCAGAAGGGCTTTGAAAATCCAATCGATAAGGCAATTCTTTCACAAAATAAAGTCGATCTGGCTCAGTATGAAAAACTGGGCGAAATCCCTTATGATTTCATACGTAAACGGTTAAGCATCCTCGTATCAAAAAGCGGCACTAACCTGATGATTACTAAAGGTGCGCTCTCGAATATTCTTGATGTTTGCTCCCTAGCAGAAATCGAACCTGGGAAAACCGTAGAAATTTTGGAGATAAAAGAACAAATTGAGCAGCAATTTAAGGAGTTCAGCGAAAAAGGATTTCGAACCCTGGGAGTTGCATACAGGGAGATGGGGCAGCAGAAAACTATCAAAAAAGAACAGGAAACAGGGATGACTTTTCTAGGGTTCCTCTTCTTTTTTGACCCACCAAAGCCAGGTATCTCAAAGACCATACAAAGCATGGAACAGCTTGGGATTTCTCTGAAGATTATTACTGGAGACAACAAGTTTGTGGCTGCCAGTATCAGTCGGGAGATCGGGCTTAAGAACTCCAAGGTTATAACCGGAAGCGAACTTGATAAGATGAGCAGTGAGGCCCTGATCGCGCAGGTAAATGATACTGATTTTTTTGCCGAGATAGAGCCAAACCAGAAAGAGCGTATCATCCTTGCACTCAAAAAAAGCGGAAAAGTCGTTGGCTATATGGGAGACGGCATTAACGATGCGTCTGCTCTTCATGCTGCAGATGTGGGAATCTCAGTTGACAGCGCTGCGGATGTTGCCAAAGATGCTGCAGATATTGTGCTGATGGAAAAAAGCCTGGATGCACTTGTTGAAGGGGTAAAAGGAGGAAGAAAAACCTTTGCCAATACCCTGAAGTACGTCTTTATGGCTACCAGTGCTAATTTCGGGAATATGTTCAGCATGGCAGGAGCATCTCTTTTCCTGCCTTTCCTTCCACTGCTGCCTACGCAGATCCTGCTAACCAATTTGTTGACTGACTTTCCAGAGATGACTATAGCCACTGATACTGTTGACAGGGAATTAGTTGAAAAGCCCCACCGATGGGATATGGGTTTCATCCGCAAGTTTATGATGGTATTTGGCATTACCAGTTCTGTATTCGACTACCTTACCTTCGGAGTTTTGCTTCTCCTTCTTCCTGGAAGGATAGAAGAGTTCAGGACCGGCTGGTTTATAGAATCCGTTATTTCAGCATCCATGATAGTCCTTGTAATTCGAAGCAGAAAACCTTTCTTCAAGAGCAGACCCGGAAAATACCTGCTGGCAGCTACCCTGATAATCGGAGGCATAACGCTTTGCCTACCACTGACTCCTTTTGCAGTCCCTTTTGGCTTCAAACCTCTCCCGATTTCCGTGATCTTAATACTTGGAGCCATAGTAGGACTGTACATCCTTACAGCGGAGATAATAAAGAACATTTTTTATAAAAGAGTAAAATTTTGAGATTCATGCCGTCTCAAAACTAACTTCAATTATACAAT
>DATMYS010000486.1:0-12930 GCA_035560835.1 Methanosarcina sp. | reverse complement strand
ACATAAAGTAAGCTAACTAGGAAAATAAAAAGAAAGGAACCTAATAACTAAATTAACGATAACTGGACTAGAATAACCTGAGGCAGACGGGGATGAAGAATGAATGAAAGTTGGAAAGAGGAAAGCTAAAAGAATGATGCTGTACCTGTTACTGTTTACACTTCTGCCACTTGTATATTTTGTTTTAACCGTCCCATCGGCCCAGGCCCAGGCTGAGAGTGTTCCTATTAACAAATGGAAGTTCACTGAAGATTACTTCACCATCTATGCCAGCCCTGAAATGGTGGTAAGTCTCAGAGACAACGTTGAATATAAAAGGGACGATTCGGCCACTATACTGCTTCAGGTCATGAACCAGGGTAAAATCCTTGGCTTTGAGTCTGAAAAAGAGCCTGAGGATGCCAATGAAATTGAACTCTCAAAGATAGAACAGCAAATGGAATCCGATGCCACCAGGGCTGTGGGAGTCGTGGCAAATATCCGGGCAAAAACTGCTCCTCTGGACATAAAAAGCCCGCCCCAGAGCGTGGGAAGCCTGGCATCCGGGCAGGTATCGGAGCCCATCCAGTTTGAAATCGAGGTCTGGAAAAATGCGAGTGCAGGCACATATCCCCTGGAAGTGGATCTCAGCTACCAGTACCAGAAGGATGTGTACCTTGAGGGCGATGCGAGCAATAACAGGATCGACTCAAAGCTGCTCTATCAGGAAGTGAATGAAACTCACGAAATCTTTATTGTTATAAAAAAAGAAGCTGAATTTGAAGTCACAGATGTAGGAAGCGAACTTTATCCCGGAAATACGGGGCCTGTCAGCATTAGTTTCAAGAATACAGGTGAAGAGACCGCTTCCAGGGCAATGGCAAGGCTTAGGCTTTCAGATCCTCTGAGCAGCACGGACTACACGGCTTTTCTGGAAGACGTGAAACCTGGGGAGGAAGTGCAGGCCGTTTTTAATGTCGAAGTAGATGCTGACTCAACACCCAAATCGTATCCCATAAAAGCCGAGGTAGAATATGAAGACCTTGAAGGTGAGACCCGGGTTTCAGACACTATCTATGTGCCGGCTGAAGTTAAAGCATCCCAGGAAAGGGCAGGGATCTTTAGGTACCTTCTTTTGTTTGGAGCTGGGATAGGGCTGGCAGCGATTGCTTATTTTTACCTGAAAAAGCGGAGAAAAGAAGGCAGTCGGGGTGGTGAAGGAAAAGGAGAAGAGGTCAATGAGTAGGAATGAGCAGGCCATTATCCACGTGGAACACCTCGTAAAAAGATACGATAGCGTTACTGCAGTTAATGATGTTTCTTTTGAGATCAGGAAAGGGGAGATCTTCGGACTTCTGGGGCCTAATGGCGCAGGTAAGTCCACCATTATCTCAATCCTGTGCTGCCTGATGAAACCGAGTTTAGGGAAAGGAACAATCCGCGGTTTTGACATTGAGAAAAATGCTCCGAAAATTAAAAGGGTAATTGGAGTCGTACCCCAGGAAATAAGCCTCTACCATACCCTGACAGCCAGAGAAAACCTGGCTTTCTATGCACAGATATACGGGCTTTCCAGGCAGGTGAGGGAAAAGAGAATAGCAAGAATTCTGGAGATGGCCGGGCTGAGCCGGAGAGCAGACGAGCCTCTGCAAAACTATTCCGGAGGTATGAAACGGAGGATAAATATTGGAATAGCTCTCCTGCACAATCCCCAGATACTTTTCCTGGACGAGCCGACAGTAGGGGTCGATCCTCAGAGCCGGAAGAGGATCTATGATACCATCCTGGAACTCAATAACCAGGGGATGACCGTGCTTTTGACCACGCACCAGATGGAAGATGCCGAGAGACTCTGCCACCGCATTGCCATAGTGGATAATGGGAAACTTATTGCCCTGGATACTCTGGAAGGGTTGATGAAGCTGGTTGGAGAAAGCGACATCGTTCGGGTCGAAGCTAGAAATATCACGCAGAAAACTATTACAGCCCTTGAGAAAATGGACAGTGTCCAGAAGATCTCAATAGACGAGAACATGATGACCATCCAGCTCCTGCAGGGTAGGGAAATGCTGGCAACTATTGTCAATATTCTGACGGCTTCCGGCACAAAAGTGGACTCTATCCGGATAAAGGAACCTGATCTGGAGACTCTTTTTCTCCATCTAACCGGGATGAATCTCAGGCAATAACGAATTGCTGGTAAACCGAAAGAGCAGGCTATCCGGAGCTGAAGGTTGTTTAGATAATAAGATTGTTGAATAAGATGTCTAATAAGATTGCTGAACAAATTTGGCACGATAAGATTGGTAGGATAAGATAGTAGGATAAGATTGGCTGGAAGGAAAATAACAAAAAAGCAGTTGTAAAGATAGAAAATGGAGGGGTAAAAATAAAGTTCCATGTCATTGCCGCCAATGATATGAAGATCGTTTTGAAGGATCGAAATTCCCTTTTTATAATGCTCCTTCTACCAATGATCATTATTTCGGTAGCCGGATTCGCCCTAGATTTTGAGGAAGGAATCGGAATTGACGTACTGGTCGTGGATCTGGATAATGGGAAAGCTGCCAGGGATTTCGTGGAGTTCCTTGAAGGTGTGGATGTCCTGAACGTGGATATGGAGTCCAACGAGTTTGCGGCCAGGGATAAAGTCAAAGTCGAGGGTATTGACCTGATAATTATCCCCAGGGGTTTTACGGAAGCTCTGCTTCAGGGAAAAGAAAGCGAACTGCAACTAATCGTCGATCCCACTCAGGAAGATGAGAATACAGTGGTGCAGAAAATTGCCGAAGGCTATGCAAATAGGTTGGCAACCAGCGTGATTGCGGTCAAGACTGTGGCTGCATACGGAGTTCCGGTTCAGGACGAAGAGCATGTACTCAAGGTCGTGGAAGTGGCAGACCAGTTTGCAGACCCTTCCCCTGTGCGGGTGACCACTGAAAGTGTCTCTGCTGCCGCTGCAACTGAATTCACTACCTTTACGCAATATGTACCAGGCTTTGCAGTTATGTTTCTCCTGTTCTCAACTATCCAGGCTGGGGCGGTCAGCCTGCTGATTGAGCAGGAATCGGGAACTTTAAGAAGACTTGTAATCGCCCCTCTCAGCAAGGCAGACATAATTGGAGGGAAAATTGCCAGCAGCTTTATTAAGGGATTTTTACAGCTTGCAGTTCTCCTGGCATTTGGTCATCTTGTCTTTAGCCTGAACCTCGGCAGTGACCTGCTGGCACTTCTAATACTCATGGCTGCCATTTCCTTTGCCAGCACCGCTCTTGGCCTGCTTATTGCAGTGCTGGTTCGGACAAAAGATCAGGCTGATTCAGTTGCTCAATTCATAGTTCTGACAATGTCCGCAATCGGAGGTTCCTGGTGGCCCCTCTTCATCGAGCCCCAGTTCATGCAGGACATGGCACATCTTACTATTACAGCATGGGCAATGGATGGCTTTTACAATTTGTTCTTTTATGACCTCGGGCTCCCTGGTATCCTGAAGGAGGTCGGGATGCTGCTGTTAATGGCAGTCCTCTTCTTTATCATGGCTATCTCCAGATTCAGGTTTGAATAATATAAAATGAGGAATAAAGCCCAATGTACCAGTAAACGGAAGAATCAAAGGAAAAAAGAGAAGTAGACTTGACAATAAAATCCCAAAAGGTAAAACAAGACTGATATAAGGAGAAAAGTGCGGTGGAAGGATCAAAAAAGCTTTTTATCTGAATTCGCCGCAGATACATTGATATCTTCAACGTCCCCAATAGTGTTAATATTCACAAAAGTCCTCAGTTCAGGATCTATCTCCCGAATTTCCGAAACCCCAACAAAAACAACATCCTTCATTTCAAGAACCGGCGTTAATACTGAGTGTTTTCCTCTCTCAAACGCTTTTTCGATTTCATGAATCAATTTTTTTGAATAAACTGCATGCAGAGGCTCAAACTTTCCATCCTCCCATTTTGGAAGGGCAGCATCATATCCGATTGCTTTCTCAAAAAGCAGATCTACAACCCTGGAATCTACAAAAGGCATATCCCCCGCACAGACAAAAGAATATTCTCCCCTGGATTCAAACAGCCCCGCCCGGATGCCTTCAAGGGGGCCGGCGTCTTCCAGAGTATCAAAACAGAAACGGATTTCGCGGGCAGGGAATTTTTCAAGTACCGGTCTGAACTTTTTTTCCTGGTTTTTGTCCCGATACGAAACAATAACCTCGTCCACAACAAGGAAAAGGCTTTCCAGCAGGCGCTCAAGAATTGTTTTTCCTTCAAATTCCAGAAGGGCTTTTTCGACTGTGCCCATTCGCCTGCCCCTGCCGCCTGCCAGCACGATAGCACTTCTGCATTTTGTTTGTTTTATATTTAGTTCTGTTTTTTCACCCATTTGATCATTTCCGGGGAGTTATGGTTTTGTTTTTCCCTTCTATTCTTTCTTTCGCCTTTCTTCAGGTCTCAGACCTGTTTTTTATCCTGTTATTTGTCGTGGACCCAGAATTCTTCTTTTTCCGTGAATTCCTTCTTCCAGATCGGAGCTTCGGCTTTCAGGCGTTCTATGGCTTCGCTGAGGGCTGGGAAAAGCTCTGCCCTGTGGGCGGATGCGATAACGATGTATACTATGTCTTCTCCGGCTTTGATAACGCCTGTTTTGTGGTGGATCAAGACTTCAAGGATGCCTTCTTTTTGTTTGAGTTCTTCCCGGATCCGGTCAAGGGCTTTTGAAGCTTCTGGTTCGTATTTCTCGAATTCGAGCTTTGAGGTTATCTCATTTCCTGCTAGCTCGCGGACAATGCCGGAAAAGGTGCCGATTGCGCCTGCTTTTCGGATGGCAGGGTTTTTCCTGGCTTTTTTTATCAGGGCTTCCAGGGTGTACCTGTCAGGCTGGGCAAGGGCTATTCCTACAAGAGAGGCTGTAAGTTCTTCGTGCATATCGATGTCTTCCGGCAGCCTGGAAACAATGTTGGAAACGCCCTTAAGGTCGCCAATCACAATTTTCGGGAGATTGCTTTCCTCAAACCCCTCTACCACGGCAAAATCAAGCCCCTGGTCGCAAAGCAGGTCAAGTGCGTCCCCAAGGTTCAAATCTCTGGAAAAGCTGACAACTTCAGTACCTATTTCTTCTGTGCCTGTTATTCCTATTACCGTGTCAGCTCCAGCATCAAAATACCTGCCTGTATCGGTCTCTGATACATTGAGACGCTGCTCACCCATGTGTTTTATAGTACCAACGATCCCGAACCCGGAAAGATTCCAGACAAGGGCTGAAACTACGGATGTCTTATCCGATTTTTTATACCCGACAACTGAAATGACCTTCATCAAAGAGCGTTATGCACTTTCCGGTATAAGTAAGGGCCGGCATTTCACCCTTTTTTAATTTTACACTCCGTTTTTAATTTTATATGGTGTTTTGTGAAGATTCAAATATTGAAACTTTGATATTATATATCAAGAGTTTGACTGAATTGTTTGACTAACTTATTACTAACTTGTTTGATAACTTAAAATCTGAGTTTATACAGAGACTTTCCGTTAATGAGAAAGGAGGGGGGTTGATTATGGAAATAAACAAGGTCAGAATTCAGGATATTCCTGAAGAGGAACGCCCAAGGGAGAGGCTTATTAGAAACGGGCCTGAATCACTTTCAAACGCAGAACTGCTCGGGATAATCCTCAGGACTGGATCAAGGGAAGAAAACGTTGTAAATCTATGCAGCAGGATATTAACAGAATACAGCATCAAGCAACTCAGTCTTGCAAATGTTTCTAGGCTTATGCAGGTTCACGGAGTAGGGAAGGCAAAAGCTGCCCAGATAGCTGCGGTTTTCGAGCTTGCACGCCGGCTTGAGACTTTTGTAGAAGAGCCTAAAAGAAAAGTTAGCTCGCCAAAGGATGTGTACACGCTAATGTACCCTAAAATGCGCGAACAAAAAAAAGAAAAATTTATAACACTTTGCCTTGATACAAAAAATCAAATCCTGAAAGAAGAAGTCGTATCTATCGGCAGCTTGAATGCGAGCATTGTTCACCCGCGTGAGGTCTTCAAGTCCGCTCTTATGGAATCATCAGCATCAGTAATCATGGTCCATAATCATCCTTCAGGGGATCCAAGCCCGAGCCGAGAGGACATAATGGTCACCGAGAAAATGGTAGAAGGAGGAAAACTCCTTGGAATTGATGTGCTTGACCATATTATTATCGGGGAAGGCAGATACGTAAGCCTCAAAGATGAAGGCTTTGTAAGGTGAAGTGACTTAAAGACCGAAATTCTCAATGTAGAGATTTCAGTATAGAAGATTTTTAATGCAGGATCTTTTAATGCAGGGACCTTCAATTTAATAACTCTCAATGTGGAACTTTCAACGTAAGAACTCATGTAGAAGCATTCAATATAAAAGATCTCAATATAGCCACTCTCTGGTCACTTTCCGTAATTGAAACAAGAAAAAATAACAGATTGAGAAATACGAAAAAAAGTAGTTGAAGACTATGAAAGTTATAGGCATTAACGGAAGCCCACGAAAAGACGGCAATACTGCAATCCTGATTCAAACCGTATTTGAGGAATTGAAGAAGGAGGGCATTGAAACCGAACTTATTCAACTATCTAGAAAAAACATAGAAGGATGCAAAGCTTGTTGGGCTTGTCATAAAAACAAAGATAAGCAATGTATCATTACAGATGATTTTTTTAATGAGTGTTTTGCAAAAATGCTTGCTTCAGACGGAATTATTCTCGGGTCACCTGTGTATTCAGCTGGTGTAACTTCTCAAATAAAGGCCTTAATTGACAGGGCAAGTATGGTACTTGCAGGAAATCGAGGGCTTTTCAAGCATAAAGTTGGAGCCTCAGTTGTAGCTGCTCGCCGAGGCGGTGCTATAAGTGCCTTTGATACACTGAACAATTTTCTATATAGCAAAGAAATGTTTCTGGTAGGGTCAAGTTACTGGAATATGGCTTACGGGAATGCTATCGGAGAGATCGAACAGGATCAAGAAGGCCTTGATAATATGAAAAATCTTGGCCAAAATATAGCATGGATATTGAAAAAAATTCATAATATTTGAGCGTAATTGAGCGTCTTCAGTGGATCAAATAAGATTTCAGAGCCTCCTTTAAATTTCCTGGAAAAAGCAGCCAGCAAACATACCGATAAAATGATAAATAGTCATTTTATAAGGTTAGCTTATATTGAGCGCGAGTGATTTATTAAATTAGAACCTGTGGACATCTGTTATCAAGGGCTATAGTCAAATATAAGAATTAAGTTGTTTACACGCAGCTTATCGTCCGGCCAAGTCTGTGTTATCGAATTTCACTTTATAGAATTTACTAAGATTACGATATCTATATATATCTTAAGAGATGGGCATTTCGATTAAACAAATTTCCCTCCCAGTTTCTTATTCCCTTAAAAAGGAGGTTTTCTGAATTACAAAACATATAAACGCCTGTGCACTGGACAGCAGGGATATTGAGGAAGTAATCCTGGATGATCCTTATACTGTGCCTTATAAGGGCATTTATGCTATCTGTGATGCGGCAAATGAGTATGCAGAGATAATTGAGCACTCCAATTGTTATAGCGGGGCCTGCTGGTCCCTTTACCATTATGCAAAAGCGCCCCTTGTCCTGAAAGCCCGTTCGACCGGAAATATGATCCGCTATTTCATGAAAACCGGAACCTCAAACCTGGAACTCAAACCTTCCGTCGCGGCCGCAGGTATCGAATCAGTGATCGTGAAAGGGGATGAGGTGGAGATCACCTATGCCGGGTTAGGAGGCGGAGGTGTTGGCGCAACCCGTTGCAGGGCATTTGCAGACGGAATTCTTCGTTATAAAATCTCAGAATCAGGAGGCGAGAAATGCGCAAGGGGGACGATTGCAGTTCCGCGCAGGGACCGTGTCCTCATAGGCATAGATGACACTGACTCAAAAGAAGTAGGAGCCACCTGGACTCTCACTCACAATATTGCAAAGGAACTGGACTGCCAGGAAGCCGTTTATCTTTCCCATGCCCTTGTCCAGCTATTTCCTGTTCCGGAAAAGACTCAGAACTGCATGTCTACAGTGCTTGAATTCGGCTGTGTGAATGAGAAAGCGAAATCAAAGCTGGTAGACGATTTCAAAAAAACGCTTAAGAAATACACAGCTTCACCCCAAACCGGAATGGTTGTCCTTTCGGATTTCTATGCAAAAGGGCTATATAAGTACAGCAACCGCTGTCGGACTGAGAGGATCTTGAAAGCCGAGGCTTTGCAGTGCGCCAGAGAAAACGGTGTGGAAGTTATTCTTGACGGCAACGGAGTAATAGGTGCACTTGCCTCTCTTCCCTGGTTCGGAAGACCTGATGAGTCTATAATTCCGGGTACTGAGATCAAGCCTGTTGCCATGGATAAGCTTGAAAACAATATTTAAGAAAATAGGATCTAAAAAGCAAGGAAGCCGAAACAGAAACCTTAAATCGGATTTAAGTTGTTGAATCCTGGGTTAGATGGAATCTCAGGTTCCAAGAAACTTTGAGTTCGGCATCTTCTGAGTTCCGAAGCGTGGGATCAGTTTGAAAGAAAAAAAAGAAACACCAGAATACACCGGGTTTCAAGCCCTTTACCTTGCAGCCCTTGACAGTGATGTCAGCTTCATAACAGGTGTCCCCGGGTATCCTGTTACCTCCCTTATGGAACTTTTTTTGAGAAAACCCACGGAAAAAGAGCTTTTAAATGCCTCAGAAGAAAAAACTTTGGGCTCCGGGGGAGAAGCAACTTTCGAGATAATCCGAGATGCCTCCGAAACAGTTCTAGATTATAGTGCCAGATGGCTCACAAACGAGAAAGTTGCCCTTGAAACCGCTCTAGGAGCGTCGGTTTCCGGCAGAAGATCACTTGTGCTTGTAAAGCACGTGGGGATGAACCTGCTTTCGGACCCTCTTATAACCTCGGTCACGCACACGATAGGAGCCGGCCTTGTCATAATTGCAGGCGATGATCCTGGCGCAAAGGGCTCTCAGAATGAACAGGATTCTCGCTGGTACGGCCGGATAGCAGAGATAGCAGTATTTGATCCGGCTTCCCCAGATATGGCATACAGGGCCCTGAGACGGGCTTACGAGCTTTCGGAAGAGACAAGAACGCCTGTTCTCCTGAGGGTCACTGCAGGACTGGAAAGAAAAAAAGGAAAAGTAAAACGCCTTCGGAAGTCTTCAGCTCCTCATCCTGAATTTGACCGTGCAATCTGGAAAAACCGAATGGTAGAAAAACACCGGCTTTTTCACTCCAGAACCTACCCCCTGCTGGAAAAGGAAGCTGAAAACACCGACCTTAATGAGGTAAGGGAAAGGACAGCAAAAAATACAGGAGACGGATTCGGTTCGGGGCATGGATATCTGGGAATCATTTCTTCAGGTTTTACATCCTCGATAGTGGAAGAAATACTGAAAAAGCAGAGCGAGTTTAGTACTGAGGTTTCTTATCCTGAAATCTCTCACCTGTCCCTCGGCCTTGTAAATCCCCTTCCTCTCGAAAAAATAAAGGCTTTTCTGAAGAGTAACCAGAAGGTACTCGTTGTTGAAGAGTCCGAACCTTTTGTAGAAGAACAGATCAGGATTACGGGCAAAGTTTATGGGAAAAAGACAGGACATCTTCCATACGGGCAGGTCAGGCCTGAAGATCTCGAATTTGCCCTTTCACATATCGAAGAAGAAATATTAAAACCTGCAGATACTACTTCTCTTGAAGCTCAAAAGAAAAACAGAGTTGGAATCTGCGACGACTGCGCATACCTTCCTCTTTACCGCTTTCTCAACACGCTTGACGTGCGGATTGCCGGCGACATGGGCTGTTCTGTCCGGAGCGCACCCGAGCCCCTCGCGGCAGTTGATGTTAGTTTCGCGCTTGGCTCGGCAATCTCGGTTGCGTGTGGCTTTGAGAAAAAGGGCATAGCCGTTATCGGAGATTTTGCCCTGGCACATTCAGGCATTCTTGGGCTCCTGAGTGCCGCGACTACAGGCTGCAATGTGCTTGTGCTCGTACTCCAGAATGAGGTTGCAGCTATGACCGGTGGGCAAGCAGTCCCCGGTCTCAGAAAAGTGGTTGAGGCAATAATCCCTGATGTTTCGGTCTTCGATATCGATGCCAGTGAAGAGGGAGCAGTGTATAAAACTCAGAAAGTGGCAGATAAAACAGAAGAACTGGAGGATGAAACAGAAGCAATGACGAGTAAAACTGAGAATGAGATAGAAGAAGGACATGAAAGAGAACAGCTGATCTTGAATCCCAACTTTTCGGAAATGATCCAGGCAAAACTTGCGCTTCCCGGGCTTTCCGTAATATTCATAAAAGCGAAGTGCAGAAGATATTTTTGTAGAACCTTTTGTTAATGTCTAGAGGCCTGGAGTCCAAAAAAGTTGTGAAGTAGGACAACCGAAAAACCGTAGGCATAAGAGTGACTCTTGAACAGAATGGCTCTTAAACAGATGGTTCTTAAACAGACGGCTCTTAAACAAGGCAAAAAAATGGTTTTATCAGATTTGATCAATAACACACTACCTGCAATAGCTCGTTCTTATCTATTTTCTTCTATACAAGAGTACACCAAGCAGGCAGATGATACCAGAAACTATTTCAAATCCAGACAGGCTTACATTTTCTTTCCCAACCGTGCTTGTGTTCCCTGTCTGTATATTCTCTGTCTGTTTGTTTTCTATCTGTTCAGGCTTCTTTTCAACATCTGATCCCATATATCCGTTTTTTTGTTCAAGACTTCGAGTGTCAGGTTTAGGCGAAATTTCAGCCAGAACTTCTTTTTCTGCCGTTCTACCCGTTATTACGAAGGGAGAAAATTCCGGGGTTTGGGCTATGAAATACAGGTAGGTGTCATCTTCTCCTGACAGGCTGGTTGAAAGCGGATCCCACTTCGTATCATTGTACCTGTTCAGGGTGATTGAAGCCTGATAAATGTTTTTATCCTCAATCCAGGATTTTTCAACTTTGAAGCATACAACCGGATTTTCTATATTCTTTGAATTTCCATATCCATCATTTCCAACCCAGAGATTAAAGGATTTATAAACCTCGTCCGAAGGCAGGTCTGAAACCAGAACAGATTTATTTTTCAACATCTCAGCAATAGCTGTTGTCTTGCCAACTGTCTTTTTTGCGTCAAAGCTCACATACACAGCACAGGTTACGTTATTTGCGAAATCGAATTTTACAGATTTTCCGTTTGTAATGAATACCTGTGAAATTTCCTTATTCTCAACGTTATTTGCAGGTTCAGGAGATACACTACTACTACTCCCGCCACCACCGCCTCCACTACCACCACTGCTGCTCCTTCTTTCATCACTGTCATCAATGCTGCTATCACTACTACTGTTTGACATTTCCAGTTCGGATTTTGAGGCATACCAGGTATTTCCATCCAGGCCTATGTTTATCCTGTTTCCGTTAGGTTCTGGTTCTTTCGAATAATCCGAGAAAGGATAGCCGGCATCAATGCATGGAGAAGTTATATTATCATTCACCCAACAGCTCCCATTCCAGCGGCCTGCTTTGGATTTCAGGTGATAGTCGTGTTTATCCCGGTCCACATATTGAGGATCGGTTACTATATCCGAAAGTGGGGACTGAACACCTATGTAGTTACCACCTGTGTTGTTATAGAAAGAGTTATTCTGCAGGATGAAAGCGTGTGTGTCTGTAAGCAGGTTAGATATTGCAGATCCTTTTCCTCCTGCTGCTGATGTGCGAGTATTTGTTATTATATTATTTCTTACTGTAATTACATACCCTGAACCAGCCGGAGCCGAGAAAAAGGCATCATTCTGCACAATACCAGCTCCATATGCGCCATCTATCACGTTGTTTTCAATAGTAGCGTTGAATCCGACGGATAAGATTCCGCCTATTACTTCGTTGCCTGAAACTGTTCCGGTATCATAGATCTGATTATGGTGAATGTGAACATTTGCGGGTGATTCGGAATATGATCCCTGTGAGAAAATCCAGATACCTGCAAGTGCAGTTTCATATATTGTGTTATTGTACACCTCGATATCATCCATAGATGCCCCATCTCTCTGGATTTCAATTCCTACCCCCCCAGAGCCCTCCGATGTAATTATATTATCATAGAGCTTCGCATGGTTTGTGTTATATAATCTCAGGCCGCTGTTTGTCCTGCAGGTAATCCTGTTATTGCAGGCTTCCACGTTTGAACAAAAACTGGCATAGAGAACATCATGCCCTAATAAGTATGCTTCATTATTACGGAATATTATGTTAGAACAATTGTCAGTTTTTAAGCCATCTCCGTGGTTATTGGTAAGATACATATTGTATACGCTTATGTTCTGGCAGTCGCTGAAGTGAATAAGATTATGGTAGCCATTTCCACTTTCTACATTGGCATTTCCTTCCCGATTTCCATCAATGGTAAAACCGCGAATTGTAATGTCGTGGCTGCTGGAATTATTTTCTTTGATTAAGGGTTTAGTAGACGACCACCCAGCATTCCTTACCAGCTTTACTGTTGCATTGGAATCACCGTCAAGGATTGTGTTGCTGCCGATTAGAAGAGTATCGTCTATAACGTATGTAAAAGGTCCCTTGAGGTAAACAGTTGTGTAACCAGGATTTTCGGTCACAAATTTAAGAGCTTGGTTAATCGGGATGTGATCATTTTCTCCAGAACAGTTGAAATCACCACTCCCATTTCCAGCAACGTAGACAACTGGTGGTGTCATGCACAAAGCCGCAGGAACGTATGTAAGTATAAAAAAGCCTGCAAGGAAAAAGACTTTAAACATTTTATTCAACAGCTCTATCACCCATAAATTATCTTGCAGTTTGAATTCACGTTTTAATAGTTCTTCATTTCAACTGCACAAATTATAAAAAAATCCCAGATCTAAACTGGAGTTCGATCGTGGAAACAATTTTTTAAATGGCTCTATATAAATTC
>DATMYS010000485.1:0-3300 GCA_035560835.1 Methanosarcina sp. | reverse complement strand
GATTGAGACTCCGAAATCAATATTTTAAAGTTTAACCTATTTTCTATTTCTTTATAATTAGAAAAATAAGCGTAACCAGGCATACATGTAAATATCACTTATAAAAAATATATGCAATGGGAATGTCTTAGGCGAGGGGGTTCCAGGATGATTCAGAAGTAAACAAAGTGAAAATGTATAAAGGCTTACAAAGGGGTTTTCGGGTTGCTATATAAAAAAATACCAATGCAAATTTATGAAAGCTTCCACAGGATATTCAGTGGTAGTAATCAAAATACTTTCAATATATGCAGTGAATGTGGTGGAGCCTGCGAACATAACAAGATCGGAACTCTGTTACCTGGGGAAGAAGATTACATGGCAAAAAAAATGAGTATAAGTGTCTCGGAGTTTAAAACTCGCTATCTTGATGTCCTGAAAATGGATGATGGAACTTTAATAAATGTATTAAAATTAGGAAAGTTGTGCCCATTTTTAAATGAAGAAAATGAAGAATGTGAATGTCGAGATTTTAAGCCCATAATTTGCAAAATCTATCCTCTAGTTCTTACTCTTGAAGATGAAAAAATAAATTTTACAATAGATAGCTGGTGCAAACTGTCAAGAAAAAAAGCATGCAGACTTTATTTTGAAACTGCTATTCCACTTTTATCAAGCCTTGCAATTCCAATAGAATGGTTAAGGCATGTAACTAGCTATGATAATCTCTGCTTCGACTACGATCAATTGAAAGAATACAGGCGCGGAAAAAATAAATATGCGGTTTTTTCGCTGGAAGAATTGTTGAGTTTGCAGAAAGCAGAGATCGAAACTACCAGTCTATACGTTGATTTCGGTCCGAAGGTTGAAGAACCCGTTTTTTAACATTAAGCTGGAGTGATAAAGTTCAAGCGCCTGCAGAAGACTGAGTTCGCTATCTGGCAAAATTAAATTTTTCTTTTTTTCAGCTTTCTTATCTTATTCAGCTTTTTTATCTTTTTCCGCCATCTTGTCTTTTAACCCTATACTTTACTATCTAACCCGGCAGTTCCATCTTCACCTTTATTACCTTTTATCGGAATCACGAAAGCAAAGGTGCTTCCCTCCCCAGGATTGCTCCTGAACCATATATATCCGCCATGCAGCTGGACAATCTGTTTAACCAGCGAAAGTCCCAGCCCTGTCCCCTGAAATTGTTTGGACAAAAAGGAATCAACCTGGCTGAAAGGCTTGAAAAGTTTACTCTGGTTCTCAGGTTTAATTCCAATTCCTGTATCCTTGACCGTTATTTCTACCATATCTCCTTTTTTTCTCGCTCCTATTTTTACAAACCCGTTATCATAGGAGAACTTTATGGCATTATCCACAAGGTTATACATTACCTGAACGAATCGGGCTTCGTCAGCATATATACTGGAAAGGCTACTATCCATGTCGATTTCAATTTGAAGATTTTTCCGGTCGGCTATAGGAGACAGAAGATTCTTTATTATGCTAAGCTTACTGGCAAGCTCAAACTGTTTATAACTGAGCTCCATTTTTCCGGCTTCTACTTTCGAAAGATCAAGAATGCCATTTATCAGATTCAGAAGGTGTTTTCCGCTTTTCGAGATGTTCCCGACGGATTTTAGCTGTTTTTCATTCAATTCACCGTATACCTGTTCGTGTAGAAGGTCGGCAAACCCTATTATAGAGTTAAGCGGGGTTCTCAGCTCGTGACTTACATTTGCCAGAAATTCACTCTTAGTACGGTTTGCTGCTTCTGCTATTTGTTTATCTTGAAGAAGGGTTTCTGCAGCTTTACTTTCTGTAATGTCCCTGCACATTTCGAGGACTCCTATAATCTTTCCGCCTTCTTCGGTTACAGGGATTGCCTGAACAAACCAGACTTTACCGTCTTTTGCAGTAAATTCCCCTGATTTTTTATTGCCTGTCACGAAAATCTGTTCAAGTTGTAGGTAATCGGATAATGGGCTACTCATATAAGGAGTATTCTTAAGGCATAGACCCACTGCTTTTTGAAGATCTATCTTCATAAATTCCAGGGCAGCTTTGTTCGCCCAGATAATATTAAGTTGAGGGTTTATGAAAATAGCCAGTTCATTCAGAGAGTCAAGCAGGACTTTCTTTTCTCTTTCCTGTGCCTTTAATTCCTGCTGTACAAGATCAATTTCATTTAACATTCCGTTTATTTCCCTAGAGAGACGATAAAGTTCATCGTTGTCTTTAAGAGACAATCTTCTGGAAAGATCCTTTTCCGACCTGACGTTAGTAACGAAATTATCAATTCCTATTAACCTTGAGATGAATAACTTATCAAGAGCAAATTTAACCCCAACCACGGTCATGAAGCCAATTAGCAAAAGGAAGAAATACATATTATTTAGGGTTCTCTTGCCGTTCTGATAGACTTCTCTTGGAAAATCTGCCCTCATAACAAGGGCAGGTTTACCTGAAACGTCCAGCAATTCAAAATAGCCAGCTATTCTGCTGTCATTGAGAGGTTCGACAATAGTCCGTTGCGGACTATGTGAAAAGTTGTTAAGTTTAGCCTGGAAATCAGGAGGGAGATCGTCATCAACGCTATACATTAAAAGCGAAGAGCGAGTAGTTTCTTTAAAAGATTCAAGGAGGTTGTCGTCAAAATATTTGCCGAAAATCAAAGTTCCCTTTGCAGGACCTGTATAATTTGTCGTAAGGATAGGATGACATGAAATAAACATGGGTTTTCCATCGAGCAGGACAAAACCGCTTATATGTCCATTTTCTCCTTTTGTAAGGAGGGTTCCGTCTTCCACCAATCTAAGGAGGTCTTCAGGAACTGATGTTTCCTGTGCAGTGTTAATATCTACCGATTTTGCATAAACAAGAGACCCGGAATTATTCACAAAAAGCATTACATTAATTTTAAGCTCGGCAAGAGTATGGTTCTGAATGTTTTCCTGTATGAACGTCTGGTTTCTGTCTTCAACAAATGAATAGGTATTGTCCCAGCAGGCCCAATCCTGTGCTATGTAATCAAGATATCCCTGTTCGGTTAAAATAGCATTCTGAACCCTCTCTATATTATCCAGTGTATCCTTCTCTTCAAGCCTTAAAAAGGTAGAAAGCTGCATGGTATGAGTAAGCGTAAATGCAGCTGCAAGAACTCCAAAAATTAAAAAAGTTATTAGAAGAACTTTTTTACTAATATCTATTCCAGACACCCCAAAAAATTCAATCTTTAGAAAGAGTTTGAAAGTAATATATTATTGATATAAAAAGGTGAGAAAGTATATAAATTTTGGTAAATGTTAGACAGAGTTTAAGACCAATTAAAGC